>NZ_JBBCWG010000009.1:0-193517 GCF_037146035.1 Chryseobacterium sp. MMO-72 | reverse complement strand
GATTACTCGAAATTTTTTCAATGCAATCTAACTTAAATTCTAAACTATACTTTGATAATCCCATAAATAAAAATGCCCCTAAAAAGTGTCTAACTTTTTGGGGGCAGTCCAAAGAAGGGGATTTTTTATTATTCTTTGTCTTCGTTTGGGTTGAAGTCAAGTCCTTTTTTAATTTTTTGGTTAAAGTCAGATAATTTTTTTGGTGGTTCTGGTTGTTCTTCAAATTCTAATTTAAGTTGTACAGGGTTTTTATTATATTTTTGCTGAAATAAACTATCAAATTGTTCTTTAGATTGTGCAACTGACATAAGTGTTGTAACCTCTATAATCTGCTTTTTTAAATGTTCCCTACCAACTTCAGCAGTTAAATTTCTATGCCATTGATATTTCCAATTTCCTTTTTCTGTTTTTCCTGTCTTTTCTCTTATTTTATCCAATACACCTTTAGGTAACATTTCATAAATATATTTGGTAGTTAATTTACCGATAAATGAAGGTTTATTTTTAATATATTTAGGTATAAATGGTAATCCCCATAATCTGTAAACTTCCTTGTAAAAATCATCTGTAAATGTTAATTGCCATTTTAATATTTCGTCTGCAATATATGTATTAAGAATTTTTTGAAGTTCAAACCTTTCTCTATCGTATTGATAACCGGTTGCTTCATCTATTAATGCAACAATACCAACCCTTGCAAATCCTCTAATCAAAATTTCACATTGATCTGCGATAATTTTTTGTCTTGGTGATAAATTAATACTTTTTCTAGCATCTAAAAATGCTTCACAAATATCCGCGAGTACTGTCGCTTCATAGCCATTTATTTTTTGCTCTCCCCTGTAACACTCAATCGGGTTATAGTGGCCGGGATCTTTTTCTTTATAAATAAAGGGTTCAAGTGACTTTTGACCTAAATATCTGGCCAGTCTTGTCCCAGATTTATTTTCTGAGTCTTCCTGAAGATTTAACGCGTTTTGCATTGCATTTCCAGACAAAACCCTTGTTCCGTCTTCTAAAACATAACATGGAATAATCATCCCCCCTAAATGTAATTCTCCTTCGTGTAAAATTTGTCTTTTAGTTGCCATATATTAATTCTTTGTAAGTTAGTCTGTTTTCTAAATTTAATAATAGTAAATTAAATCTGTTTTGTGTTGTTGTATTACGTGTATTGTATCTGAATACAAATTCATCTACATATCTCTGCAAATGTTTTTTAGAAGTAAAATGATAGATTCCTACGATCCCTCGTTTTAACAAAGACCAAAAGCCTTCTATTGTGTTTGTATGGATTCTTCCATTTACATATTCAGATTTATTATGCTTTACAATACTATGATCGTAGATTCTTTCTAATCCTTTATAACCTAACCATTCATCAGTATAAAGTTTTGCAGATTCTTTAACGTTGCTGATAATTTCACGGCTTAATGTTTCATGTTTCACATTCTCTACGGCTTTAGCATTTAATTTACCGTCTCTTTCTACCATTCCTACAACAGGTGTTTTGTCTTTGGCGCTTCTGCCTTGTGATCCTTCAATCTTTTTGTTAGCATGACGATTCTTATTTTTACCACCTATATAAGTTTCATCTGCTTCAACTTCATTATCCAATTCGTTATCATTCTCAATACCAAAACATTTTCTGATTCTTTGAAGCATGAACCACGCAGATTTTTGTGTAATGTCTAAATCACGGCTTAATTGAAGTGAAGAAATACCCTTTTTATGAGAAGTAACTATATAGATAGCAAGAAACCATTTCTGTAACCCTAATTTAGTGTTGTCAAAAATGGTATTTGTCTTAACGTTGAAATATTTTCCTGTGGTCTTGCAACGGTATTTGTTACCTTTGCATTTATAGACTTTAGAAGCCGAATCAAACGGACTAACTACATCACCATCCCATCTTAACTCTTCCAAATGATTAATGCAAGTCTGTTCGTCAGGAAAGGCTTTGACAAGGTCTAAGATTGATTTAAAGTTTATATTTATCATTACTTCTTACATTTTCTTCTACAAATGTAAGAAGTTAATTACACAAAACAAAATTATTATAGTGTAAAATTATATATAGTTGCCTTTTTCATTTTATCCTGACTTTATCAATAACTAAAATCTTAAGACGCACAATTGTTGTTTTGCTATCATTTGCTGAACGAAGTGCCTTCGCGATCAAAAAAATATGGATGAAAAATTGAAATAAAATCTTTGCGAATGTCGCGTTGAAAAATAAAATCTTCATCATGCTAATTCCAAGCAGAATTAAATTAAAAAAAATCCTTGTAGCAATATATTGTCTTTAAATTTCCCCAAATTTCAGAAAAACACTATTTTTATTTCGCATTAAAAAAATACACACCAAATGATTCTCGAAAGTGTAGATGTTGTTAACGATATCAGTAAAGACGATTTTCAGAAAAATTATTTCAAAAAGCATAAGCCGCTTCTGATTAAAAATTTTGCGAGCCGATGGGATGCCTTCGATAAATGGAATTTTGATTTTATCCGTGAAAAGGCTGGAGAACAGGAAGTCCCTTTGTATGATAATAAGCCTGCTGATGCCAATAAAAGCAGCGATGCTCCGGTTACCAGAATGAAAATGAAAGATTATATTGATACGATAAAAAGTAAACCTTCCGATCTCAGGATTTTCTTTTATATCATTACAGACAGGCTTCCGGAACTGCTGAAAAACTTTACGTATCCGGATTTGGGAATGAAATTTTTCAAACGTCTTCCGACCTTATTTTTCGGAGGGAGTGAAGCGCATGTTCTGATGCATTATGATGTAGATTTGGGAGATTTTCTGCACATTCATTTTGAAGGAAAAAAGAGAATTTTGCTTTTCGATCAGAAACAATCTGCTTTTTTATATAAAGTTCCGTTGTCGGTTCATACCATTTATGATATAGATTACGAAAATCCTGACTATGAAAAATTTCCTGCCCTGAAACATGCCAAAGGTTTTGAAATTTTCATGGAACATGGCGATGCACTTTTTATTCCGGGAGCGTTCTGGCATTTTAACCGATATTTAGAACCCGGATTTTCAATGTCGCTTCGTGCATTGCCCAATAAACCGAATGTTTTTGCCAATATGCTGTATCATGTTTTCATCATGAGATATACAGACAAATTAATGCGGAAGCTTTTCAAAGCTAAGTGGGTGAATTATAAACAGAAGTGGGCATATAAGAAAAGTTCGGAAGCTTTGGCTAAACATTCTTAATGATAAAAGAAATTTCTTTTTTTAAGTTGTAAGTTTCAGACTTTCCTTCTACTATTTTATTTCATACTTTTACCGACCTAATTCTTAAGAACGATTGTAATGGCAAAGGCAGCGAAGAAAGAAACCCCGTTAATGACGCAGTACAATACCATCAAGGCGAAATATCCTGATGCACTTTTGCTATTCAGAGTAGGGGATTTTTATGAAACTTTCGGGCAGGATGCCGTGAGAACATCACAGATCTTAGGAATTGTTTTAACGAAAAGAGCCAATGGTGAAGGTCATATCGAACTGGCTGGTTTTCCGCACCATTCGGTAGATTCTTATTTGCCAAAACTCGTAAGAGCGGGAATGAGAGTTGCGATCTGCGACCAGCTGGAAGATCCGAAAATGGTGAAGGGAATCGTAAAAAGGGGAGTAACGGAACTGGTAACACCGGGAGTTACGTTCAACGATCAGGTTCTAAATTCAAAAAAGAACAATTTTCTTCTTTCCCTTCATAAAGAAAAGGAGAAATTCGGGATTGCTTTGGTGGATATTTCTACGGGAGAATTTCTGGTGAGTGAAGGAAATCTGGAAAAACTACTTCATATCGTGAACACATTTGATCCGAGTGAGATCATTTACCAAAGAAGTGTGCAGATTCCGGAACAGATTAAAAATAAAAATGCCTTTAAACTTGAAGATTGGGCATATCAGTATAATTTTGCCTACGAAAAACTGACGAATCACTTTAAAACCAATTCGTTAAAAGGTTTTGGAGTGGAGAATCAGCCTTTGGCAATTACTGCAGCAGGAGCGATTTTCGCTTATTTGGTGGAAGATACGCATCATAATTTACTATCTCACATCACCAAAATTCAGATCATTCCGCAGGAAGATTTTCTGATGATGGATAATTTTACACTGAGAAACCTTGAAATTGTGTATCCAAGCAATCCACAGGGAAAATCATTATTAGATATTATCGATAAAACTTCGACTCCGATGGGAGGAAGATTATTGAGGAGAAGAATTATCCTGCCGTTAAAATCTGTAGATGAAATCAACAGAAGATTGTCTTTAATTGATTTTTTAAACGAAAACGATCATCTTAAATATGAAATCTCACAGCTCTTAAAATCAATTTCCGATCTGGATCGACTGATGGGAAAACTGGCAGCGGAAAAAATTTCACCGAAAGAACTGGGATATCTTCGCCAGAGTTTAATCAATATCCATAAAATCAAAGCGTTGCTTCATCCTCATGCCGATATTCTGGCTTGGCTGGATCCGTTGTATGATCAGGATGAACTGATAAAATGCCTTCAAAATCATCTGAATGATGAACTTCCGGTGAATTTATCGAAAGGAAACGTCATTAAAAAAGGAATTTCCGAAGAACTGGATCGTTTAAGAGGATTACAATCCAAAGGACGCGGTTTTCTGGACGAAATGTGCCAAAGAGAAATCGAAAGAACAGGAATTTCAAGTCTGAAAATCGATTTTAATAACGTTTTCGGTTATTATATTGAAGTCAGAAATACCCATAAAGATAAAGTTCCAAATGACTGGCTGAGAAAACAGACGCTGGTAAATGCAGAACGCTACATCACGGAAGAACTGAAAGAATATGAAAATCAGATTCTTGGAGCTGAAGAAAAAATCGGAGTTTTAGAAAACGAACTGTACAGAAATGTATGTTCCGAAACGATGGTTCATATTGATCAGATTCAGGAAAATTCTAAAATTATTGCACAGTTGGATGTTGCGGTTGGTTTATCCGAACTAGCTGTTTCTGAGAGTTATACCAAACCTGTTTTAAATGAAAGTTTTGCGATTGATTTAAAAGAAGCAAGACATCCGATCATAGAAAATGCGCTTCCTTTAGGCGAAAAATACATTCCGAATGATATTTTCTTAGATAAAGATTCTCAGCAGATCATCATGGTAACCGGACCGAACATGGCGGGTAAGTCGGCAATTCTTCGTCAGACTGCAATTGTTTGTTTATTGGCTCAGATCGGAAGTTTTGTTCCGGCAAAACATGCTGAAATCGGGGTTTTAGATAAGATTTTTACAAGAGTTGGTGCAACGGATAATATTTCTGCGGGAGAATCGACTTTCATGGTGGAAATGAACGAGGCAGCGAATATTCTGAATAATATTTCCGAGAGAAGTTTAATTTTACTCGACGAAATCGGGCGCGGAACTTCTACCTATGACGGAGTTTCCATTGCTTGGGCGATTGCGGAATATCTTCACCAACATCCGACTCAGGCAAAAACGCTGTTTGCAACGCATTATCACGAGCTGAATGAAATGACCGTAAGTTTTGATCGTGTGAAAAATTTTCACGTTTCTATTCAGGAGAATAAAGGAAATATCATCTTTTTAAGAAAGCTGGTTCCGGGAGGAAGTGAGCACAGTTTCGGTATTCATGTGGCAAAACTGGCGGGAATGCCTTCCAAAGTCGTGAACAGAGCCAATGAAATTCTAAAAACGCTTGAAGCAAGCCGTTCCCAAAGCGGAGGCTCTTCTGAAAAGATCAAGCGCGTTACGGAAGAAAATATTCAACTGTCTTTCTTTCAGTTAGACGATCCGGTTCTGGAAAGCATCAAAGAAGAATTAACAAAAATCGACATCAATACATTAACGCCGATTGAAGCGTTGATGAAGCTGAATGCAATAAAGAAAATGATTGGAGGATAGTTTTTCTGTTATTTCTGATTAAAAGAAATTGTTAAAGGAATTCGAAATCTGTAACGAACTTTTTCTCCGTTAAGTTCAGCAGGAATCCATTTATCTTTAATTTTTAAAAGAGCTCTTTCAGCTTCTCTGTTAAAGCTCTCATTGTCTCCGTATGCCTTTACTTCAGTCATAAAACCTTCTTTATCAATTAAAAAAGTAATTGAACAGGATTCTGTTTCAGCATTACTGTGTACTTTTCGCATTCTGAAGTTTTTAGCGATTGTATTTCTCAATACTGTTACCCCAAGAGGAAATGTTGCCGGCTTTTCTGCATCAATCTTTGCCCTGCCATTTTTTTCAGTAATTAAAAGTTCGTTAAGCTGAGTTGTTTGGATAGGTTGTTCCTGAGAAAAGATAAGCACAGGAAAAAATACAGCTAAAAATGGTATTATTTTCATCATTAAGTTTTTGCAAAAATAAATTTTAATTGCAAACAAAATTTAAAATTTCTTCAAAGTAAGCGGAAAAGTATAAAGAAATCTTACCGGTTCTCCTTTAATTGTTGCAGGTTTCCACTTTACAAAAAGTCTTCTTACAGCAATTTCTGCGGCTTTGGAGTGTTTTGGATCGTCTCCCATCGCGGTTACATATCTTACATAGCCTGTTTTTTCGACAATGAAATAAACTCGGGTATTGATTTTTTTTGATTTTACATCAATTACATCCATTTTCTCTGAGAACTGTTTTTTAAAAGTTTCCATTCCACCGGGAAATTCGGCAGGAGTGTCTGCTTTTGTAACGGCGTCTTCCAGTTTCATTTTTGTTTTTAAAACGGCATAATCCGGAATGTCTGTTACCGAATTATATTGAGTCTGTGCAAATAGAAAGACGCTTACAAATAAGCCCAGAAAAATAATCAGCTTTTTCATATAATTGTGTTATGAGAAAT
This sequence comes from Chryseobacterium sp. MMO-72, assembly GCF_037146035.1. Classification (NCBI taxonomy): domain Bacteria; kingdom Pseudomonadati; phylum Bacteroidota; class Flavobacteriia; order Flavobacteriales; family Weeksellaceae; genus Chryseobacterium; species Chryseobacterium sp. MMO-72. The sequence continues at coordinate 186,663 of NZ_JBBCWG010000009.1, read as the reverse complement.
AATATTTTTAAAGCATCAAAAATAAAGCCGAATGAAAATTGGTTTTTAATAATAATCAGTGAAAATCATTGGTTTGATTCGGTGTAATGATCCATCTTATTAATAAAATCAATAAAGAAAGAAGAGCCATCACGATAAATCCTGAAAAAAATCTCAGAAAATGAGTCTTGGTGTCATTATCAATCTGCTTTATTTTTAATTTTGTAAGGGTTATAAAACCTACATAATACATAAAAAGTACTACAAGTGGAAGGAAAAGAATTGGCATTTCGGGTTACATTTAATTACACATATTTTCTGGCTACCGTTTTTATATTTCTGACAGAAGTTTTAATCGCCACCAAACTCAAAGACATTTTCTTTGTGAGAGCGTATCTCGGAGATGTGATTGTTGTGATGCTGATCTATACTTTCATCAAAACATTTTTCAGAATTGAAGATAATAAAAAATTGATTCTCGGTATCCTGATTTTTTCTTTTTTGGTGGAATTTGCCCAATATTTCAATATTGCTGAAAAATTAGGCTTCCGGAAAGGAAGCCTGATGTATATCGTGATCGGAAATTCGTTTTCGTGGATTGATATTCTATGTTACTTAGTTGGGTGTTTGTTGCTTTTTGTTTTTGTTAAATTGCAGACAAATCCTCAAAAAACACATTAAACTACCTTCCGAAACTGTCGTATTTATCTTCAGCGTATTTGATGAAGCGGTTAAGTAAAGCTACATTGTCCTTTTCAAGAGGGGAAAGCTCGTTGTCTACATTATTGGAAACCGGAATATACCAGTCGGTCTGTTCAAAGAAATTTCGATAGGTCTGCTTTTTAAAAGCATAACCGTGTCTCGCGAAAACTGCATTTTTAATAATTTCCATATCCAGTTTTCGGAGGTTTTTAAGGTCTTTTTCCGTTAATTTCTGCTTGGATGCATTGATTTTAAAAACAGCATCTGATGCAATTCTGTTCTTAGATTCTGTGTAGGTTTCCGTTTTTCCGGTTTCTTCGTCGGTGTATTTTTCTACGAAATCCTTCGGATTTTCCCAGTCGATGAGGTCGTTGTTTTCATTCAGCATGAAATTCGGATTGTACACAAACTCTTTTTTCACGAGCTTTAAAGTTTTGTTCGGAGCTTTTACCGCCGATTTATTGAAGGCATTCCAGCTTCCGGTAAGACTGTCGTTGTTCAATTTTACCTCGAATCTTCCATCGGTCTTATCATTTCCGGGTTCATCCAGAATAAAGGATTTTGAAGTTTCGTTAAAAACGCCTCTGAATGGTCTTTGATTTCCATCAACAATACTTTGTCCGTACACACTGTCTTTGGTAATCCTGTTGATTTTCAGGGCAATTCTTTTATAAATTTCACCTTCATACGTTTCGCCGTCTTCGGAGGTAATCATTCCTTTTCCTGCAAAATCGCCCATATAAATTCCGTAATATTCTTTGTAAACTTCGGGAACTGCTACAGAATCCTTCTTTGCTGTAAGATTGTTTTTTGAAGGGTCTGTTGTTTTTATATCTTTTTTACAGGCTGTTAAACCAATTGTAAATAAGGAGATTAATGATAATTTTAAAATTTTCATATGTATTTTTTTGCAATTAAATATTCAATTAATAAGATGTTCGGAATCCAGCCCAGCCAGGCAATAATCTGATAAACATCCATCGGATTCGGATGGAATAAATATACAATAATTACCTTCCACATTCTTAATGTTACCGCGGAAAGTGTCAGCGCAAAACTACGCCACATCCATTGTTTATGTTCTTTAAATTTTTTCTGTCGGGCAAACTGATACGCTTTAAAAGTGGAAAACCACCACAAACAACCGAGAATGACAAAAGAAATTTTCGATAAAATTCCGCCGTTGGCAAAAACACCCATGTAAATTCCGGACGGAGCCGCGAAAAGCAAAATCAGAAAAATGTACATCTTTCCTGTGTTTTTGTGGAAACTTTTTATGCCGAAATCTTTTCTGAGAATCGCTAAAAATCCAGTCAGCAAAACAAAAATACTTGTGTAGACGTGAGTGTAAAAAAAATAAAGATATTCCGGTCTGTTGGTAATTTCCGTCTGTTTGATCATTAAAAAACTCACATCAGAGCGCAACGGAATATATTCTAGCGTAATTTTCAGCATCAGCCAAAAGAAATATCCAAACCCAATAACTAAAAGGATTTTAAAGGTGTTCGAAATATTTTTTTTGACGGAAAGCATTTTTAATTATAGGGTTTCCATGGCTGAAAGAATTACCGCTACTTTGTCATTCTGACGTAGGAAGAATCTAACCTGCAATGATCAAAATCTTTGTAACATTTTATTATAAAGAATAAGTAGTTATTATTTTGCTTACTCGAAGTTCATTGTAATAGGCAGCCTAAATCTGTATTTTACCGGCAGACCATTAATTTCTGCAGGCTTCCAACTGGTTTTTGCCATAGCCTTTATTACACGTTCCATTTCTTTATTCATTGATTGGTTATCTCCAATTATTCTAATTTCCGTTACTTTTCTCTCTTCGTTAACTACAAATTGTGCTTCAGATTTTATTATGCCTTTAGCATTTACTTTACTGCCATCAAAAAGCTGACTGAAATTTCTTCTGTATGCATCAATTCCCCCGGGATATTGTGCCGTTTTTCCACCTTTAATTTCAATGTCTTTTTCAAAAACTACATTCTGTTGTTCAGAAGACTTAATTTCTTGTGAGAAAACTTTTACAGAAATCACGAAAACAATAAATACAAGTATTTTTTTCATAATAGTTTAAAATTATTTACCTTCAAAAAAATCCATCACCAAAGAATTGAAAAGCTCCGGTTTTTCTGCAACAACATAATGGGTTGAGTTTGGTAATATTGCTAATTGCCCTTTCGGGATCGACTCTGCAATTTTTACAGTGTGTTCTGTTTTGATCACATCTTTGTCGCCTGCAACAATTAAAGAAGGACACTGAATGGCTTTTAAATCCTCATATTTCAGGTTAGGATATTTTAAATCCAGATTATACAGATCGATATAAACATCATTTTTGCCGTCTTTATTTTCTTTAATAAGTTTTGCTAACGTTTCTTTAGAATCTTTAATATCTTCATCTATTATTCCTTCGGGAAATATATTAGCTCCGGAGCATGCAATTTTATCAACCAGATCAGGATGTTGTAAAGCCATTAAAATCGCAAGAATTCCACCATCGCTCCAACCAAGGATTTTTACTTTTTTGATGTTTTGCTGATCCAGAAACTGTTTCAGATCTTCAACCTGAATATCAAAAGTAAGCTCTTTTGTTTTATCATAAGTAGATTTTCCTCTTTCTCTGCAGTCAACGATAATTACCTTATATTTCTTTGAAAAATCATCAACCTGATTCATGAATGCGCTGATCGACTGTCCGTTTCCGTGAAGCATTAAAAGAGGTTCTCCTTCACCATATGTTTCATAATACATTTTGATGCCGTTAACCTCTGCAAACTTTCCGTGAGGCATATTTCCTATAATATTCTGTCCTTTCATTAACAAAGATTTTTTTCCGGAGAAGGGCTTATTATCGGAAGTTGTGATGATGAAATTTTTAACATGGTTTTTATTTCTACCAATACCTTCGAGCCAGTCTGCTGAGACTAAATCTTCTTCGAAATCACTGTTTCTCAATGCAATTTCTTTCCATTTTTTCGATTTCCCATCGTTTACCTCTAATTTAAAATCGTCAAAATAAAAATCACCATTATCTTTAGCAAAAGCACCAATTTTTAAACTTTTTGCATTAGAATCAATAGTTCCTTCTATGGCAAAGGTTTTCCATTCCGATGTTACATTTATACCAGAATAAGCCTGATTTTCAAAGAATCCTGTAGTATTATCCAATTTATCAATTCTAGCCCAAATAGCGCATTTGGCATTATTGTCGTTCTCTTTTCTGATTTTTGCGGATACCCGAAATTTCCAGTTTTGTTTATCCTGCACGTTTAAAGATTGTGTAATTGCCGTCCAGTCAGAAACTACAGGTTTATCCTGAGCCTGAATTCCTAGGGAGAACCATAAAATGAGGAAGCTAATAATTTTTTTCATTGTATACATTTTTTATGTTAATTTATATTATTCAAATCCTGCGCAATCAACCAAGCCTCACTCCAGCAAGCCTGAAAATTAAATCCGCCGGTTACCGCATCAATATTCAGGACTTCTCCGGCAAAGTAAAAGTTAGGCAAAATTTTTGAAGACATATTTTTAAAGTTAATTTCCTTTAAATCAACGCCTCCCGCTGTTACAAATTCATCTTTAAACGTCGATTTTCCGGTGACATTAAATTTCTTTTTGCATACATTTTCAAGAATGGTCTGCATTTCTTTTCCTGAAATCTGGGCAACCTGTTTATTCAGATCCACTTTTGAAACCTCCAGAATTCTCTGCCAGAATCGGTTGGTAATATCAAATATTTTCGATTGTCCTATGGTTTTCTTTGGATTCGATTGTTTGAAGTTTAAAAATAGTTCTTCCGCATCATCGATTGATTTGGAAATAAAATTGACTTCAATTTCAAAATTGTATTTTACTTTCGCTAAATTAATTGCTTCCCAAGCTGAAATTTTCAGAATGGCAGGTCCCGAAAGTCCCCAATGCGTAATGAGCAAAGGTCCGCTTTCTTCTGTTTTCAGTTTCGGAATGGAAGTTTCCGCCATTTCAAAGCTTGTTCCGGCTAAATCTTTCAGCAAATCATCTTTAATGTTAAAAGTAAAAAGCGACGGAACCAGATCAACAATTTTATGACCTAAATTTTCGATCATTTTCAGAGATTTTGGCGAGCTTCCGGTGGTGTAAATAACAAAATCAGCTTCAAAATCCCCTAAACTGGTCTTAACGATATATTTTTCGTCCGATTTTTCAATTTCTTTTACAGAACATTTGGTTTTCACTTCAACATTTTTCTGCTGAATTTCATGTAAAAAAGTATTGATGATTGTTTGCGAAGAATTGCTTTCCGGAAAAACGCGGTTATCATTTTCTATTTTTAACGGAACACTTCTTTGCTCAAACCAATCCATCGTATCTCCCGGCTGAAACTTGGTGAAAACACTCAGCAATTCCTTGTTTCCGCGGGGATAAAACTGTACCAGTTCTCTGGGATCAAAACAGGCATGAGTCACATTGCAGCGTCCTCCTCCCGAAATTTTTACTTTCTGAAGAACATCCGAATTCTGCTCGAGAATGGTAATTTTATATTTTGTTTCGTCCAGATTGGCTGCACAGAAAAATCCTGCTGCGCCACCTCCGATAATGATAATTTGCTTCATAATACTTTTAATCTTATGCTCAAGATTACTTTTGCAAAACTACAATTTTTATAAACCATCTTATTTGAGTAATTTTGAAGAATATAATTTTTCATTTTTACAGTGAAATTATTGACTACAAAAAATGATTTTTGTGATAAAAAATCATACAATTTATATTTAAAACAAAAAGTAAATGAAATTCTACCATACATTTGAAGTTCGCTGGAGCGATCTTGATGCCAATAAACATCTGGCAAATTCATCTTACGTACAGTATTGTGCGCAGACCAGAATGGCTTTTATGAAGCAGGAAAAAATGGGCGTTACCCAAATGAGCCGATGGGGAATCGGTCCGGTAATCATGCATGAAAGATTTTCTTTTTTTAAAGAAATTTATGCAGATCAGACGGTTATCGTAAGTCTTGAAATTGATGGCTGTGCAGAAGACTGTTCTATTTACCGTTTCGTACACAAGTTTTATACGACTGATGGCGAACATTGTGCCACTGCAGAAGCAACCGGAGTCTGGATCGATATGATGCTGAGAAAAATGACAACACCGCCCGATGATGTGGTGGAAGCCATGAACAAATATAAATCTCTGGAGACCGTAGTTTTAACAAGAGAAGATTTCAAAAAACTTCCTTTCCGTCCGGAAAATGTTGATCCGGCAGTATTTACTGTTTAAGATGTAAGGTTTTGAGTTTTGCTTAAAAATTACTCATTACCCATTATTTATTACTTATAATTAAAAATATGTTTGAAGATAAAGATCCAGAGTTAACGCCAATTTCCAAACTGGGAGAATTTGGTTTAATTAAACATTTAACGGAGCATTTTCCTCTATCCAACGAATCTTCGGAGCTTGGAGTGGGAGATGATGCAGCAGTGATTAATCCCGGAAATAAGAAAGTGGTTCTTACAACAGATGTTTTGGCGGAAGGTGTTCATTTCAATCTGGGATATGTTCCTTTGAAACATTTGGGTTATAAAGCGGTTGTTGTAAATCTCAGTGATATTGCAGCGATGAATGCAACGCCAACTCAGATTTTGGTTTCTCTTGCCGTTTCCAACCGTTTTCCCGTGGAAGCTCTGGAAGAAATCTATTCCGGAATTCAGACCGCTTGTACAAGGTATAAAGTTGACTTAATTGGCGGAGATACAACAAGTTCCAATGCCGGTTTGGTAATGAGTATTACGGCAATCGGAATGGAGAATGATGAGCGTATTGTGAAAAGAAGTACGGCAAAACCAAACGATCTTTTGGTAGTAACCGGAGATTTAGGCGGCGCTTACATGGGACTTCAGATTCTGGAAAGAGAACACGCTGTTTTCTTAGCTGATCCGAATATGCAGCCGGAAATGGAAGGCTACGATTATATTCTGGAAAGACAGTTGAAGCCTGAAGCAAGAACCGACGTAAAAGGAATTTTAGAACAACTGGATATCAAACCAACTTCTATGATTGACGTTTCTGACGGTCTGGCTTCTGAAATTCTTCATCTTTCAGATCAGTCGAAAGTAGGATTCAGATTGTATGAGGAAAAAATTCCAATGGATAATTTAACGATTACAACAGCGGATGAATTCAACTTAAATCCTGTGATGGCAGCTTTAAGCGGAGGAGAGGATTATGAATTATTATTCACTATTTCGCCAAATGATTTTGATAAAATTAAAAACCATCCGGATTTTACCATCATTGGTCATGCCGTTGAAAAAGAAGACGGAAATTTTATGGTGGCGAGAGGTTCTAATCAGTTGGTTGCTTTAACAGCACAGGGTTGGGACGCTTTTTTGGGAAATCAGCAAGGATAGATAATTTTACTGTTTAGATATTAAAAAACCACTGCAATAGCGGTGGTTTTTTTAGTAATTAATCTTTCTTAATGTCTGCTTTTACATTCTGGTAGGATTTGTCTACCGCATCTGCACCTTTTTTAGCCGTTTTTTTGGTCCATTTTGCTGCATTTTTAACGCCTTTTTTGGTTGCATCATAACCTTTTTCTGCGGTTTTGCCGGTCCATTCTGCACCGTCTTTGGCAGCCTTACCTACGGCTTTAGCATCTTTTTTTACCTCCTGCTTTACAGAATTTGTTTTTTGTGCAGATACTCCGATTCCGAATAAAAGAATCACTGCTGCTGAATATAATCTCTTTTTCATTTATAAAAATGTTTTTTCGTTTTTTCAACAAAAATCAGACCAATAATGTATAAAAATTTCAGAATAATTTTGTATCAGTGAATCATAGAAGCATTATAAGCAAAAATTTGTATTGTGAAGAGGACTTAAATATTGTGAAGCCAGTATTTTTGTATTGTTTTTTTGTTTAATTTGCAACAGTCAAATGATTTACAAATGAGATTCTTTATTGATGAGAAAAATTATTTTTTATCTAAAATTTTAGATGAATCAATCCTTTTCAACTATACAACCTCCTGGATTTTTTATGATCGGAATGAAGATCTGTATATTGATGATTATTTTGAAAAAGACAAAAAGATGTCTTCATTTCTATGGTCATATTCGGAGGATAATATTCTGTCTAGAATAGATGAATGGAAAAGAGCTTTCAGGAGACACGAACTAGATATTCCGAAGGGAATAAAACAATACCAGAAAGATTATCATTTGAATTCCGTAAGGAAAGTATATTTGGATGTTGTAGAGTCTGATGTTAATTCTATAGGAAAAATGTTCAAGAGTTTTGCAGCTTTTAATAACGCAAAACATTTAGCTCAAATCATAGTTGATCATACGGTAATTTTTGATGATTTAGATTTAATATTTGTTGAGGATGAAAAAGAGGATAAATTTAAAAAATATCTAAGTCTTTTGGATTCGGAATTCATTCATGCTATTGTTTTAAACGGATATCATCATGCGGGAGAATTAATAAAAATTTTTGTTCATAAAAAGAACAATATAATTCTAAAAAATGCAGACAGTATTCCCTGGAATATTTTTGAAAATACTTATGTTGAAAGAAATTTTAGTTGGTAGTAAAAGACAAACCTTTGATACAAATAATATGGGAAAAGCATTCAAAATGATCATTTTAATAATTTTATTCATTGTAGGGTTGTTATTTTGGGGCATAATTTCTACAGATGAAGGAATTAAAAGAGACAAGGTTTTAGATAATAATGTTGAGTTTAAAGGATATGTAAATGATTTGAGAACGTCCAACAATCACAGATTTGGAATTATACAATTAAAATTAACAGAGAGTTCTGTGAATATGTTTATTGATAGTTTAGAAAATGGAATTTATCCGTATAAAATCATTGGTGATGTTGCAGAAATTTACACAACTGTACCAGCAGATCTTGATTATAATGATACAATAACTGTAAGATCAAAATCACATGAAATTGAGTTTGAGTCAACAAAAACCCATCCAAAATATATTTCAGAATTACATGTAATTGAATATTCGGGAAATATAGATTATGTAAAGGAAAAGACTCTGTTTGAATAAAAAAATCCGGCTCAACAAAGCCGGATTAGTTATATTAATAAGATTTTTAAGCCTTCGCAATATTCAGGATCACTTCCATTGCTTTCTCCATACTTTCCAGAGCCACATATTCATATGGTCCGTGGAAATTGATTCCTCCCGCAAAAATATTCGGACAAGGAAGTCCCATGTAAGATAACTGCGCTCCGTCTGTTCCTCCGCGGATTGCTTTAATCTTTGGTTCGATTCCTGCTTCTTTCATCGCTGCAGCGGCAAGATCTACGATGTGCATTTTTCCTTCAAACTGCTGCTTCATGTTTCTGTACTGCTCTTTAATTTCAATTTCAGCAGTTCTTTCGCCATGTTTTTTGTTAAATTCAGCAACTTTTTCTTCCATGAATTTCTTTCTTGCTTCAAATTTATCAGCATCATGATCACGGATGATGTATTGCAATTTAGCTTCAGAAATATCAGCATTTAAGTCCATTAAATGATAAAAACCGTCAAAACCTTTAGTGGTTGCAGGCGTTTCATTGGCAGGAAGCATCTGTGCAAATTCAGAAGCCAGTAAAGCGGCGTTAATCATTTTTCCGTACGCGTAACCCGGATGAACGCTCAATCCGTGGATTTTTACCACTGCTCCTGCAGCGTTGAAGTTTTCATATTCCAGTTCACCAACTTCTCCGCCATCCATCGTGTAGGCAAATTCAGCCCCGAATTTTGCCACATCAAACTTATGTGCTCCTCTTCCGATTTCTTCATCAGGCGTAAATCCAACGGCAATTCTTCCGTGCTTGATTTCCGGATGAGCCATTAAATATTCTGCAGCCGTTACAATTTCTGCACAGCCTGCTTTGTCATCGGCTCCAAGAAGGGTATTTCCGTCTGTGGTAATTAAGGTCTGACCGATATATTTTTTTAAGCTTTCAAATTTTGAAGGGGATAAAGTAAATCCTGTTGTCTGATTCAAAACCAGATCTCCTCCGTCATAATTTTCCCAAACCTGCGGTTTTACATTCTCTCCGCTGAAATCCGGCGAAGTATCGTAATGCGAAATAAATCCGATGGTCGGTTTGTCATTATTCTCAAGATTAGAAGGAACGTATCCCATGATATAACCATTTTCATCGATCGATACATTTTCAAGACCTATCGTTTTCAGTTCTTCCGTGATGTAGTTGGCGATATTCCACTGTCTTTCTGTAGATGGAGTGGTTTCGCTTTCTGCGTCGCTGGTTGAATAGATTTTTACGTAATTAAGAAAACGGTTCAGTAGCTTTTCTTTCCACAAAGGGCTGAATTCTATTGCGCTCATTATATTGGTATAAATTTCCTGTAAAGTTAGCAAATTTGATGCTCAGAATAATTTATTTGTGACCGAATAGAAGCTGTTGAGATTGTTAATCGGATATAAGGGTCTGAAAATCAAAATAATGCTTGCTTTGTTTTAATCTTATACAAACTTGTTTAGTTTTATTATATTTGAGAAAACCTAAACGTAAAAAATGTTTCTTACAGAATGTCCGCGTGATGCAATGCAGGGGTGGGGAGAATTCATCCCGACTGATAAAAAAATAGATTACATCAATTCTCTTATGGATGTGGGTTTTGATGTTCTGGACTGTCTGAGTTTTGTTTCTCCGAAAGCAATTCCGCAAATGGCAGATTCTGATGAGGTGGCGGAAAATATCGATAAATCCCGATCCAATACCAAAGTTTCTGCAATTGTTGCCAATTACAGAGGAGCTGAAAAAGCATTAAAACATCAGTCGGTAGACATTATCGGCTTTCCGTTTTCCATTTCCGAAACTTTTCAGCATAGAAATACGAATAAAAATCAGGAAGAAGCTTTTCAGGAGATTGTTAAAATGCTGGAACTGGTAAAAAATGAAAACAGGCAGCTAAATATTTACTTTTCAATGGCTTTTGGAAATCCTTACGGCGAAATGTGGAAGTGGGAAGATGTGGATTTCTGGGCTCAGCGATTTTCTGAAATCGGAGTTAAAGAGATTTTACTTTCTGATACTACGGGAGTTGCAACGCCGGAAACCATTTCTCTTTTGTTCGGAAAAATTCCTTCAAAATATCCTGAAATAAATTTCGGAGCACATTTTCATAACCGTTACGAAGATTCTTACGCTAAGCTGAAAGCCGCTTACGATCAGGGATGCACAAGATTCGACAGTGCCATCAAAGGAATCGGAGGCTGTCCGATGGCAAAAGATGATCTGGTGGGAAATATGCCGACCGAACAGGTAATCAATTTTATGAGCGTAGAAAAAGCAGACCATAATTTGAATCTGCTGAACTTCGAAAGTTCTTACAACAAAGCGAAAGATATTTTTCATTTTTGAGATATGACTAAGCTTTTTGTTACCATACTGATTGTTTTTTCTTCTGCGGTTTTTGCCCAGAAAGTAGAAAAACTGTTCAACGAAGAAAAATTTAAGGAATTAACCGGGCTTGAAAATGAAAGTCCTTCTTTTACAGGAGAAGAGCTTTACTATTTGGGATTTGCTTTTTTCAGGGAGGAAAATGACGATAAAGCAATAGAATATTACAACAAAGCTTTAAAAAAAGGTTTTGATAATGCTCTCGTATATTATCACATCGGATTGTCCCAAATGTATCAGAAAAAGTATGATGAGGCTCTGAAAAACATAAATACAGGTTTGGAGTCTGATCCTTTGGCGGAATTTTATTATGAAAAATTACGGATTTACAGCATCAGGGAAGATTCTGTTAATCAGGAAAAAACGTTTTTGGAAGCCCTTCAAAAATCTCGTCAGAAAGATAACTGGTATGTAAAAATAGTTTTATTTGCAGGCAGTTTCTATTATACTCAGAAAGAGTATGCAAAATCTGAGAAAATCTATAAAGAAGCTTTGGCATCATTACCAAAAGAATATGAACTGTACACCAAGCTGATAAAATCTTTAAATGTTCAGAATAAATTTTCAGAGGCAGATTCCTATTTTAAGAAAATGAGAACTTTCTATGAAAATAAAGAGCTTCCGGAGGATGAAATGAAGTTCAAAAATCTTAATGTGGATCAGTTCGACTGGAAAAACCAGGTTGTGAACATCCATAAATATTTTGAAAAACCAAAAGAGATGCTTCAGCCTTTGTATGTTTTATATTTAATTAATGAAAAAGGAGACAAAGTGGAGCGTAAATTCAAAATTGAAAAAACGGTTCAGATAGAAAAAACAGATCCGCAATTCGTCATTTGTGAAGAAACGAAAAGCGGACATTCCACTTATCCAATCGGTTTTAAAGATGCCAGTTTTACTTTGGAAGATCTGAGAAAGGAAATTACGGACGTTCTTAATAATAAATACAGAGTTGCGGCTTCTTTCGAACATAATTAAAAAACAAATATGCAATCCATTATCTCACCTTCAGAACTAAAAAATCTTCCAACAGAAAATCTTATCATTCTTGATGCAAGAGCAGGAAAAGACGTTTATCAAAATTATCTGAATAAACATATTAAAGGAGCGAGATTTATTGATCTGGATAAAGATCTTGCTGAAATCGGTGAGAACGCTGCTTTTGGAGGAAGACACCCTCTTCCGGAAATTAAAAAATTTGCAGAGACAATTTCAAATCTGGGAATTTCAGAAAATAACCATATTGTTGTTTACGATGATAAAAACGGATCAAACGCTGCTGCAAGAGCTTGGTGGATGCTGAAAGCTTTCGGTTTTGAGAACGTTCAGGTTCTGGATGGCGGATTTCAGAATGCTGAAAAAGAAGGGGTTGAATTTTCTTCCGGCGAAGAATCTTTCGAAAAAGCGGACCTGATTCATAAAGAAAGCTGGCTTCTTCCTGTTTCAGATCTGGAAACTGTTGAAAATGAATTAACAAAACAATCATCGACGGTTATAGATGTAAGAGATTCATACCGTTACAGAGGCGAATCTGAGCCGATTGATCTCCTTGCAGGACATATTCCCGGAGCAATTAATATTCCTTTTTCTGAAAATCTTGATGAAAACGGAAACTTCCTTTCACCGGAAATTTTAAGAGAAAAATATTCAAAATTGCTTGAAGGAAAGCCCGAAAATCTGATCATTCATTGTGGTTCCGGAGTAACGGCCTGTCATACTATTCTGGCTTTGGATTACGCAGGATTCAAAATCCCGAATCTGTATGTAGGATCATGGAGCGAGTGGAGCAGAAGAGAAGGGAAAGAAATTGCCACAGAATTATAAAAGCTTCCACAGACCGAAATCTGTGAAAGCTGAAGTGAAGGGTTGGTTAATAAAAAGGTGAATTTTTCTCTATTTTGTAACAGCTAAAGCTTCAAAATAATTTTTAAAGGCATTGATTTCCAGTGCGAAAACGCCGTCGTTTCCAATCATGTTAATCGGTCTCCAGAAACTTCCGTCGAAAAAGCTGATAAGTCCCTGATAAGAATTCAAACCATTCGGTTCGGTAACTCCCCACGGATTTCTCAGGATGATGTAGTTCTTTCCATTGAAAGTAGACCATCCTAAAACCGTATAAGCATGATTTCCAACGATATTAGATCCGGTATAATCTTTTCCTGATCCGTACGTCCATGCAACCATCGGATTAATGGTCTTGCAGCTCATCGAGTTTTCTCTTACTACGCCGAAAAGATCAAGCGCAGTTCTCGGTGAAGTGTAATAATAATACGGTGTTTTGTTCGTAAGTTGTGCAACAGCTTTTGCAGGATCTCCGAAAGCCGTTTTAGAAATATCCGGTTTATCGTCATTTACATTCGTGATCCATTTGGCAAAGGCTTTTTCGTAAACAGCCGGCCAGATTTCTCCCGCATCGTTGCTTCGGCAATATACAGGATTGTTGTTGGAAGAGTTAATAATCGTATTATCAGTAACTTCCACAAGTCTTGTTGCCGCATCTTTTCCTCCGCCTTTGGTAAAAAACTGGATGGCATTGGTACGGTCTGTTTCTCCGGTTCCGGTGGCTCTCACTTTATGCTGAATAGTATAAGGATCTGCCCATGCAATAGCAGAAATGGCGGCAATAAAATAACAGTTGGCAACTGCACCCTGAATCGGGTCATTATATTCGGTAACGTCATTGAAGAAATTTCCTCTGTCGCTCCACGAAGTTCCTGCAGGAGTCCATCCGTTGGCATTTCCTATCCCGAAAATGATATTTTTAATAGAAGGGGAGAGTACTTTATTGCTGATGGTGTTATTCAGCTTTGGGATATTCAGTACTACTTTTACATCACCTTTGTCTAATCTGGCATTTTTTACAGCGATGCTGTTCAGGTCTTTTATTCCGGTACCTGAAAAATCATTGAGCGTTTTAATATTCGAAAGATTTACAGTTTCCAGCTTATCTGCAGCTCTTACTTTAATATCATCAGATTTCATAACTTTTACAGTGTTGTCGCTGTTAAGCTGCAGTCCGGCATACAAAGGAGAATTAAATTTAATGTCGAACAGTTCTGCGTAATTGGTTTCCAGGGTTTCCTCAAGGATTTGATACGATTTTGTGTCTTTCCAGTCGAATGTTCTGCCGGTGATGGCTTCAGTTAGTGCATAAGGATTAATAACTCCTACAAACAGTTCTTTAGGTGCTTGGTCCATGATAATTGGTTTTTAAAGGTTAAGGTTAGAATTAATTTGGTTGATGAAATCGGGATTGTACAGATATAAAAACCGGTTGAACAGAGAAACTCCGAAATCATCATCCGGATGGATCTCGATTTTTTTTGAATTCACCTCAATCATTCTCTGGCTTCCTCCCACCATTGAAGGATCTTTTACAGAATCTTTTATTTTGCTGATTAAAGAAAGAAGCTGAAGAAAAATTTCTGTGTTGAATTTTATTTGCTCAGATACAATCATTTTTTCATTCGTTTCGTAACCTCTGAAGATTTTCAGCTCGGCATTTCCGTCCTGTTCGGAAAATAAAATCTGATATCGGTAAGCATACTGTGGCGGAACACTTCCGTTATTGAATGATACGATGATGGTATTGGCTTTCATACTGTTGATTTCTGAAAACAAAATTATATCAGATTCATATTCTGTATGTTAGGGATTTCACGAAATGTATATGGGGAAAAAACGGAAAATAAAAAAAGCTGCTTCAAAATGAAACAGCTCATTATTTTTTAATGGAAAAATTGTTTAAAGAAATTAAATTTTAAAGCATTCCAAGCTCAAATTTAGCTTCTTCGCTCATCATATCTTTGTTCCAGCTTGGTTCAAAGGTAAGCTCTAAGTCTACGCTTTTTACATTTTCCACTTCTGCAACCTTATCTTTTACCTCCTGCGGAAGCGTTTCTGCAACCGGACAGTTAGGCGTTGTTAACGTCATGATAATTTTTACGTCCGCTTCATCGGAGATCTGAACATCATAAACCAACCCAAGTTCATAGATATCTACGGGAATTTCAGGGTCATACACGGTTTTTAAAACACCGATGATTTCCTCACCGATGTCAGCAATCTGATCGTCTGTAAATTTCATTTTTTAATCTAAATTGATGTACCTTTTCAACAAATCTTCCTGACGCATGCGCCGGAAAACATTCGCCAAAGTTAAGACATCTTTTTCACAATAGTCAACTATTCTTTGCAAGTCTTTCTCTATGTAGTAGATTGATGAAACCATTGAGCCGTCAATATCATCTTTTGGAGTGGGAATTCCGAAAACATGAGCCAACAGTTCCAGAGACACAAAACTTTTGTAATCCCCGAACTTCCAAAGCTCCATGGTATCGATATGCGGAATTTCCCAAGGCTTTTTTCCGAACATCTGAAACGGAGTAGGAGGCATCATTCCATTAATTAAATATCTTCTGGCAATCCACGGAAAGTCGAATTCTTTTCCGTTATGTGCGCATAAAATGACGTCGCGAAGTCTCGGGCTGTTAAAAATTTCACCAAATTCCAGAAGTAATTTTTTTTCATCGTCACCCGCAAAGCTTTTGATCTTCAGCGTATCGTTTTTTTCGATCATTCCGATGGTAATGCAGATGATCTTCCCGAATTCTGCCATAATTCCGGCTCTTTCCACATAAAATTCTTCCGGAGAAACCTCATCTTTTCTCTGGAATCTCGTTTTTTTATCCCAAAGTTTCTGTTCGGCTTCCGAAAGTTCTTCCCACAATCCAAATCCCGGAACCGTTTCAATATCAAGAAATAAAACTCTTTCTAAAGGAATATGCTGTATCATTTTTATTCTTCGTAATGATTTGTTAGAAACTAAACCTCACAGGTTTCAAAAACCTGTGAGGTTTTCCTGTATTCACAGATGTTTTTAAAAACTTATCCTACCTGCATTCCGTTCTTTGCCGGCAATGAAGGGGTTAAAAGGGTAACGTCTTTTTTATCTTCTCCGTAAACACCCAAAACCAGACATTCGCTGAAAAAATTGGCGATCTGTTTCTTAGGAAAATTGACCACTGCCAAAATCTGCTGACCGATCAGTTCTTCCTTCTGATATAACGAAGTAATCTGAGCGGATGATTTTTTAACGCCTAAATCTCCAAAATCTATTTCTAGCTGATAAGATGGATTTCTTGCTTTCTCAAAATCGTTCACAGAAACAATGGTTCCGCATCGGATGTCTATTTTTTCGAAATCTTCCCACGAAATTTCGGGTTTTACAATCATGATAATGTGTTGATTAATTGTTCTACTTCAAGTTTCTGTTCAGCATACTTTTTCTGCAGTTCAGAGCCTTCGCCCATTCTTTTATAATATTCAAGTGCTTTGTTGCCGAAATCTTTTTTATAAAAATCGGATACTTCAGGAATCTGCGGAAAAACCTTATGAAAAAGCATTTCGTAATATGCCTGAAATTCCCTTTCGCTTTTTTCTTCAATAACGTGTCCCGGAGCTTTCTGTCTTACATGCAGCATTTCGTGGGCAATTAAATTTAAAACCAGATTCAGATCAAAATCGAATAAATTTTTAGGGATCATTACTTTCTGGGGACTTCCTAAAACACCTTCTGCTGTTAAGACAAGAGAGTTTGGAAAAACCTCATCGCGAAGACCAAATCCTTCGAAGTTGTCGTGTTCGAGATTGAAGGAGCGGATAATGTATTCTGCTGCATCAATGATCTGGTCGTGTTCCCTGTAAGCTTCTAAGTGTAAAGCAACCTGTTCGAAATTCATCTTTTAATATGTTTTAACAAATGTATTAAAATCCTGAAACTTAAGAATTATTTCATTCGATTTTCGTTAAAGATCATCATGTTTTATTTTTTAACAACATCCTGAATGTATAACAAAAAACCTCCTAAAAAGAATAGAAGGTTGCTAAAAACACATAAATGATAATGAAAAATTTTATTTTTACTCGCCGAGTTAGTAGGAAAAAAGAAAAAATGTTACAGGAAATTTTCTGATTTTTCAGAAGCGATTTTACATCGAGAATTTTTTGTAACATTTTAAATTTTATGCTACAAACTGTGAAAAGATTCTGAATTTTAATTTAAACTATCCGGAATTTTTACACAGTTATAGTTCAATTTAAATTTGCAAGAGCCGGGTCAAAGATCCGGCTCTTTTTGATGTATGAATATGACGGTTACTTTTTAATCCACCATTGGCTGTCCTTTCTGTCGGAACGTTTCACGCCGTTGTTTAAAGTATAGGCAAAACCAACGCCCAATGTCTGTTTCAGCTGTGTTTTCTGAACCTGATTATGGTCGTACATTACATCTACAGTAATGTTGGACGATATAAATTTATTAACCTTTAAATTTAAGATCATTCCATACGCCAGAACCAGTCTTTCCGGATGATCCAGATAATTGGAGAAAACGGATGCTGTATTGGTAATATTTACGTTCTCCATCAAATTGAATTTATAATAGGCTGTTCCCAGAAAACCATATTGTAAAATTGATGAATCGCCATCAGCTTTTAAACCGTAATTTCCTGCAAGCTGAAGATCTCTATCCAACACAAAAGCCCATCTCGCGTTGCTCGGACGAAGGGTTACATTAATATTGTCATTGGGTCTGTAGGTAATCCCCATCCCGACATTCAGATAACCGGGAGCCATAAAATTGGATATTTTTTTTGCTTCCGGATTATTTCCGTCCTCATATCCCGCAGAAAACTGAGAAATCAGACCCGCTCCTACAGAAAGATACCAGCTTTTTGAAAACTTCCTTCCATAATTAGTGGAAACATTAATAACGTCCTGAGTTTTTCTTACACCAAGACCTTTGGTATCATTTTGTCCGTAATTCAAAAGAATGATGTTTTCCCAAAGATCTTTATCTTTCTCATACGTGATGTTATAATCCAGCGCAGCAAGCCATCCCACATTGTTGGCTCCTCCGCCGACCCAGTTAGAAAATGCTGCCTGATTAATCATCAGCGACTGTTTTCCTAAAACCGACCAGTGTTTAATGGTATCTGCTTTAATGGCTGCGGTGTCTGTAATAACAACCTGTGCATTGGCGAAAATTCCCAGAGAAAGAGAGAGTGCGAATAAAAACTTCTTCATGAGTTCAGGATTTCATTATACAAAATTCCTTACAAAAATATTAAATATAAATTTTATGGAAGGAAATTCAGTTTTAAGAATGGTTTTCAGCCTTTACTTTTTAAATTTCAATGACAAAACAGAGAACTTTTGTTTAAAAAGCAGTGAAAATCATTACTTTTTGGCTGAAATAAATTTTTGAATAGATTTTTCATCGACAATTTTTCCGAAATTTATCCTTGGCTTTTCATTTGACGTAGAATCTTCATGTTAAAAAACAATATAATTTCCAAAAAAGCGCTGCTTTATCCTTTGCTTATGCTTGCAGCAATGTGGCTGGGTTTCTTTTTACAGATGCAGGGCTTTTTTCAGAGCTGTTTCGGGGCGATCATTCCATTGTTGCCGGAAGGCTTATTGGGAATTATAACGTCACCGCTTTTACACGGCAATCTAGAACATATTGTGGGAAACTCTATCCCGATCGCGGTGCTTATGTTTTTACTGTATCAGTTTTATCCTTTGGTTGCCAATAAAGTGTTTATCACGGGCTGGCTCGCTACAGGATTTCTGGTTTGGCTTCTTCCGCCAATAGATATCATGACGGGAGATTATCTTTATACCTGTACCATCGGAGCGAGTGGAGTAGTCTATGTTCTTGCGTTTTTCCTTTTTTTCAGCGGGGTTTTTAAATGGAATATGAAACTGCTCACGATTTCTCTGTTGGTCGTTCTGTACTATGGAAGTCTGATCTGGGGAATGCTTCCCGAAGAACTTTTCTCCAATCTTCAGGAACCCAGCAAAATTTCTTGGCAGGCGCATCTTGCAGGTGGAATTGTGGGAGTAATTCTGGCTCTATTATTTAAGAAAGTAGGCGATAAAAAGAAAAAATTCATCTGGGAATTTCCAAACTATTACAGTGAAAAAGATGATAAACTCTGGCAGGAATACAAAGAAAACCATCCCGAAGATTTTATGGAGCTGCCTTACAAAAAGAAAGACGATATCTGGGAAAGACTGGATGAACTGAGAGGTAAATAATTTTAAAAATTTCTACATTTGTGAAAACAACACAAATGTATTCTGAAGAACATCTTTATTCCATTGCTCTGCGCGAGTGTAATTTAATCGGAGATATCAATTTTTATAAGCTTGTGCGTATTTTCGGAAGTGCCAAAAATGCATGGGAAAATGCCAAAAAAGAATACAAAAAGCTGGACGGATTCGGTTCTAAAATAATTTCAGACATCGGAAATCCTGCTCATCTGAAGTTTGCTGAAAATGAACTGAAGTTTTGTGAGACCAATCAGATCAAAATTAATCTAAGACATCTCCACGATCTTCCTAAACTCTTAAACGAATGTGATGATGCTCCTGTAATTCTTTACCAAAAAGGACATTTTGATGATGCTAAACCAAAAATAAGCATGGTCGGAACTAGAAATATGACTTCCTACGGAAAACAATTTATTGAAGATTTTTTTAAGGAAACATCATCCTGTAATTTTATTTCTGTGAGCGGTCTGGCTTTGGGAGTAGATAAAGAAGTTCATGAGCAGTCTCTTCATCATCAGGTTTCTACGGTTGCGGTTTTAGCGCATGGTTTTCATACATTATATCCTTCAAAAAATAAAAAATTATCCGAAAAAATTCTTGAAGAAGGAGGAACTTTATTTACAGAATTCAATTCATCCAAGAAGCCGGACCGCGAAAATTTTATTCAGAGAAACAGAATTGTTGCCGGAATTTCTCCTGCGACAATTGTGGTGGAAACAGCTTTTGGAGGTGGTTCAATCAGTACAGCAACGTTTGCCAATCAGTATAACCGCGAAGTATTTGCGCTTCCTGGAAAGATTACAGATAAGCATAGCCAAGGCTGTAATCATCTGATTTTTCA
This sequence comes from Chryseobacterium sp. MMO-72, assembly GCF_037146035.1. NCBI lineage: Bacteria > Pseudomonadati > Bacteroidota > Flavobacteriia > Flavobacteriales > Weeksellaceae > Chryseobacterium > Chryseobacterium sp. MMO-72. Next base: position 166,580 of record NZ_JBBCWG010000009.1, on the reverse strand, counting down.
GAACAAAGCTTCGGCAATTTCCACGATAAAAGATCTGGTTGAAAATTTAGGATTTAATAATCCGGAGGGCAGAACGGGAGAATTATTTCCTCATAGTGAAATTTCAATCCAATTAACTGAAAATCAAAATGAAATAGTTAAAATAATATCTGAAAATCCATACATTTCTCTGGATGATCTTGCTGATAAAACAGACCTTTCCTCACACAAAATTTTACCGGTTATTTTAGAATTGGAACTTTTGGGGAAGGTAAAATCACTTTCGGGGAGACAATTTTTAGCAACCTGACAATTAACGATTTCTTAATATTGCATTATTTTAAACATAACATTTAATTTTTAATAAAATTAATGATTGAATTGCTGATTTAATAATATTAAGTCATTATATTATTAAATTTTCAACAATTGTTATTTAGGGTGTTGTGAATCTTGAAAAAAAAATTAAATTTGTTGGCAATAATATTCAACCCTAATATATGGAACAATATAATATTGACCAGAAAATCCAAGAATTTATAGCAAAAATTGAGGCAAAAAACCCTAATGAGCCAGAATTTTTACAAGCAGTAAAAGAAGTTGCGGTAACTGTAATTCCGTTTATCTTAACGAAAAAGGAATATACGGGAATGAAGCTTCTTGAAAGAATGGCGGAAGCTGAAAGAATTATCATCTTCAGAGTTCCATGGGTTGACGATAAAGGAGAAATCCAGGTAAACAGAGGGTTCAGAATCCAGATGAATTCTGCGATCGGACCATACAAAGGAGGAATCCGTTTCCATCCTACCGTAAACCTTTCTGTTCTTAAATTTTTAGCGTTCGAGCAGGTGTTTAAAAACTCTTTAACTACGCTTCCGATGGGAGGTGGAAAAGGAGGTTCAGACTTTGATCCGCAAGGGAAATCCGATATGGAAGTTATGCGTTTCTGCCAGGCTTTCATGACGGAAATGTGCAAACACATTGGTCCTGAAACAGACGTTCCTGCAGGAGACATCGGAGTAGGAGCAAGAGAGATCGGATATTTATTCGGGCAGTATAAGAAAATCAGAAACGAGTTTACGGGAGTTCTTACAGGAAAAGGTCTTGCGTACGGAGGTTCATTAATCCGTCCTGAAGCTACAGGATACGGTGTTGTTTACTTCGCAGAGCAGATGCTTAAAACAATCGGACAGACTTTCAAAGATAAAACGGTAACGGTTTCAGGTTTCGGAAACGTAGCTTGGGGAGTTATTAAAAAAATCTCTGAACTTGGTGGGAAAGTTGTAACGATTTCCGGACCGGACGGTTATGTATATGATAAAGACGGAATCGATGGCGATAAAATCGATTATCTTTTGGAATTAAGATCTTCAGGAAACAACAGAGCTGAAGATTACGTGAAGAAATACCCTTCTGCAGAATTCTTTGCAGGAAAACGTCCTTGGGAAGTGAAGTGTGATGTTGCTATCCCTTCTGCAACCCAAAACGAATTAGATCTTGACGATGCTAAATTATTGGTGGAAAACGGATGCGTTTGTGTAACAGAAGCTGCAAACATGCCTTCAACACTTGATGCAATTAACTATTTCTTAGACAATAAAGTATTGTTCTCTCCGGGGAAAGCTTCTAACGCAGGAGGTGTTGCGACTTCAGGTCTTGAAATGACGCAAAACTCAATCCGTCTGAATTGGACTTCTGAAGAAGTTGATGCTAGACTGAAAGAGATCATGATCGGAATTCACAAAGCGTGCAGAGACTACGGAAAAGAAGAAGACGGCTATGTAAACTACGTAAAAGGTGCCAATATCGCCGGATTCGTGAAAGTTGCAGAAGCAATGTTAGCTCAGGGAGTAGTATAAAATATAAAGGTTGGGAAATTCCCGACCTTTTTTCATATAACCTGTTCCCGGGATTATAAATGGGAAAAAAGTAAAAAGTGAAAGGAGAAAGCGTTGATTATTCAGCGCTTTTTTTTGTTTTTAACGCTACATTCGCAAGATCTTGTTTTGGAATGACGCTGAATATTTTTCGATCGTGAAGGCATTTCATTCAGCTAATGATAATCATTTTAATTCAAATGAAATTAACATCTTCATGTCATTTGGGCATAAGAGCAATCTACAACGTCTCAACCAAAGACAGATTCTTCACTTCGCTACGCTTCGAGCTGAATGATAATAAGAACTTCCAAAAAGTGAAAAATCATTACATTTAATTCATGAAAAATACAATTGAAAATATTGATGAATATATCGCCCTGTTTCCGGAGATTCGGGATAAATTAGAAAATCTCAGAAAACTGATTCTTTCACAAAGTTTTGAAATTGAAGAATATATTGGTTATCAGATGCCTGCTTTCAGATACAAAAATAGACCGGTGGTCTATTTCGCAGGGTATAAAAAACATATCGGATTTTATCCCGGAGCAGAAGGAATAAAAAGATTCGAAAGTGAATTTAAGGAAAACGGCTATAAATTTTCAAAAGGAGCGGTACAGTTTCCTTTAAATGATAATCTTCCTGAAAATTTAATAAAGAAAATTGTTCAGTTCAGACTTGAGGAAATAAACCACAAAAAATCCTGAAAAATGATTCAGGATTCTCTTTATTTGCATATCGATTATTTATTCAAAATTTTGATATTATGTTAAATACAACTTTCGTACAAAGTTTATAATTTCTACTTCTTTTAACCTGATTTATAATTATTTAAGATAAATTATACTGTTTGATATTTATATAAAAAAATCCTGAAACATTACATTTCAGGATCTTCTTTCTACTTCTTAAAAATTTAAATACTTACTTCGACTTTTTCTTTTTGGATTTCTTCTCTTCTTTTATAGCGTCTGTGGATTTGGTGGTGTCTGTTACAGGTTCTGTATTGGCATTTACAGTGGTTTCTGCGGATACTGTTGTGGCGGGTGTTGTTGCTTCAACAGTAGCAGTGGTGCCTGTATTTTGGTTTTGGCTTGACGTTCCGGAGTTTGTTTCCCAGTTGGTAGTTGTCTGTGAATTCTGTTGGGTCTGAGTTGTCGATGGATTATTAGAATTTGTTGACGGGTTTTGTTGTGATGTTCCTGTCTGAGCCGATACTGCGATTACTCCGACTAATGTAAACGCTGCTGTTAAAACTAACTTCTTCATAATATTAATATTTAAATGGTTGTTTAATTTAAACGGTGGTATTTTATCTAATATTATGTGTAAAGTCTTTATTTAACGGACTTTATAATTATTTAAGACTGATTTTGAATTGGATATCATTTTCCCAAATTTTTCATAATGCGCTCTACAAATTCGTACGCAGCTGGACAAATGACGGTGTTTTTAATCATCAGATTATTGATCTGGTAGATCTTCTTTCTGTCGGTGTGCGGATATTCTCTGCAGGCTTTCGGACGAACCTCATAGATGGAGCAGGTATTGTCTTCATTTAAAAAAAAGCAGGGTAAATTCTGAAGAACTTTATCATTATCTTCATCTACACGCAGGAATTTTGCTTCAAAATCGGCAGGTTTCATGCGGAGATGCTTGGAAATTCTTTCAATGTCCTTTTCTGTATAAAGCGGCCCCGTTGTTTTACAGCAGTTGGCGCACTGCAGACAGTCTATCTTTTCAAAAACCTCTTCATGCGTTTCCTGAACGATATAATCCAGATTTTTGGGCGGTTTCTTTTTCAGCCCGTCCAGAAATTTTTTATGTTCCTTTTGTTTTTGTAATGCCTGTTTTTTATAAAATTCTAAATCCATTTATTCTTCTTCTTCCATGAATACCGGAAGTTCTGCTTTTTGATAGTCACTTATTTTATCGAGATTCAGCACCGTGGAGAGATTATCTTTATCAGGATAATACATCGGGATAAACTTTGCACCGTACACGATTTCTTTGGTTACATAAGAGGTTCTCTGTACTACCGTATTTGAAAAAACCTCGTCAAAAGCACGGATATGAACAATAATTTCAATGCCTGTATTTTTAAAATCGTCTTTTGAAAACCCGTAAAACGGAGACTCTTCATCAATTTCATGTACGATTGTCCAGTTCAGAGCCAAAGTATTGATTTTGCTGAGCTGTGTTTTCAGCTGATAAAAATTAATTTTCGGAGAGCTGTTTTCCATCACTTCAATTGCTGTCGTAATAACAACATCTGCATCCGTTAATGCATTGTTTTTATAGGGAGCCAGCCTGAACATTAATGCTGAAGTTTCTTTAAAAGGTGCGACAACCGCAACATCAGAAAACTTCAGATACGCTCTCGGTCTAGAAAATCTTCCATAGAAAAGTCCCGTTGCAATGGCAAAGGTAAGCAATCCTAAAAAAGCCTCAAAAGTAGCGACCAGACTTGCCGTAAAACCTACCGGAGCAATCCTTCCGTATCCTACTGTTGTAAATGTCTGGGAACTGAAGAAAAACACATCAATGAATTCATTCACAGGATTACTTTTATCAATTCCTGTTAAATGTTCTACTCCGATGAGATAATAAATTAAAGCAAAGAATAAATTCACTAAAATATAAGCAATCACCAGATAAGAAAGAAAATTGAATGTAGAGAGATCCAGCATCGTGTGATACCAACTGTATCTGTTGAAAATATTCACTCCCTTTCTGTTGACATTCGGAAGACCGTCCTTATTAATGAATCTTCCCGAAAGATTGCTGCCAAAACCACTGTTTTCGGTATTTTTCTGCTGAATTTTTTTTCTGAATCCCCGTGCCATTTTTATATCATTTTTGTTTTAGTTTTTCTGTTGATTACAGAGCTTAAAAATAAGTTAATCTGCCAATTTATTTCATTAAATAAAAACCAACATGCAAAGATAAAATATTGTTGTGATGAAATCTGTAAAAGCCTTTATGAATATTTTTAGTTAAAATATGAAAATTTCAGTTTGATTTTAATGGCAAAAAGAAAGCTCGTAGAATTCTTTCATTTCTTTCTGAAAAAGGTTAAAAAATAAGACAATTTTCTCTTCAAAATTTCCGAAAAATCTTTCAAAAATTTTTCTCTCTGATTTTCAATCAGCTATGAATTTTCATCGAAAATAATTATAAATCAATTTAATACGACGAGTTTTGTCGCCATGCCGGACGATATTTGCAGTATAGAAAACAGAGAAATGAAAAGAAAATTTAAAACTCATGGTGGACATACTTTAGCCTGAAGACCACCTAAAAAAATAAGGCTAAAACCTGAAGTAACTCTACTAAAAAGAGGCTTCAAATCTTAACCTTTATAATGCAAAACAAATTTACAAAATGTCAGGAAAAAACAATGCGTCTCAGACGCTTTTCAGGTTCGTGAGCTTAAGAAATCCACAGCTTACAGAAACCAAAGAACGAAATTTAGGATTTATCCACAGACCAAAAGGGGTTACCGGAACTTTCGATACTGCCGTTGCAGGAAAGTCTTCAAGAGCATCAAAGCTCTCAGAAATGACAAATGCGGCAAAAACATTCAGTAATTCAGGATTTGAAACCGAAAAGAAAATTGAAGAAGGAGAATTCGGGAAACTTCTGATTATCGGGAGAAAGATTTCTAAAAGAGAAGAACTTAACGCTAATGAATTAAGCTATGTAAAAGATTATTATTTAAATCTTATCGATGCGAACAAAGAGCTTACAGCAGATGGAATCAAAATCTTTTCAACTCTTTGGAACAATTATATTTTCCAGATCGTTACTCAGGGAGATTTCTATGTGAAAGAAGCAATCAGCCATATTTTAATGGCAATCCATATTGGCTTTGCCCAAAGTATGAATTTAGCAGATCCTGAAATTATCAATGCTAATGGAGGGAAACCATTGGAAAAGGCCTTGGATGGGAAAATCGTTTTGCCTAAGTTTTTATTCTCTGAAGATGCCGTTACTGCTGGATCTGTTTCTTCAAGAGCCGCTTCCGGAACATCGGCTAATGTTTTGAGTGCAAGAACTTCGCAAAGATTAAAATCTGAAACACAGGCTTTATTGGCTGCCAACAAAGCACTTCATCAAAAAGAAACTTTGGAAAAGCTTAACGCAGAATTGGAAAAGCTTCAGAAGAAATATCATAAATCCTCATATCAGGCTTATCAGGATGAATATGCAAGATATCAGGAAGAAAACAGGGAAGCTCTGGAAGCCTATGAAAGAAAACTGGCAGAAATCGAAAGTAAGATCACTGAAGACACTCCGGAAGAAGAAAAAAATCGGATGTATGAGGAATTGAAGAGATATGAGGTCGCTCCTTTTCAGTTTTCTTATAAAAATGAGATCAATTTGCCGGATCTGAAGGAAAAACTTTCCCCCGAATCTTTTGATATCTTCATCAAGCTTTTTGCAGAGTTTGATCACCAGAAAGCCTCCGAAGAAGCTGTAAAAGAAGGAATCAGAATCCTTTCTGACAATACTTTAAGAATCGGTTCCCAAAACATCACGCTTGATGATGAATTAGAAAGTTATTCAGATGCCTTAAATATTGTTGGAAGTCATATTTCTTCTTCTATGCAGACCGCTCTGGAAAGCTCACCACTTCAGCAGCAGCAATATGTTAACCTTGCAGGAGCGTCTGTTCCGGTGGTACAAAGTACGGCAAGAACACCGATGGCATATAGTTTTTATGCTCACAATACATTCGGATTTGCAGGAACAGGAGGATTTGTTAATTTCTCTTTTGAGGTCGCAGATTCTTCATGGAGTGTGGCTTCTGTAAAGATTATTGCTACAACCGATACCGCAGGAAGTTTTGAAGAAAATTTCAGCAATATTCCGGTAATCAACGATAAAATTACTTTGCCAACCTGTCTTATCAATAAGTTCAGAGCAAGTCTTTATTTTAGAATAGAAATTATTTTTGATAATGGAAGTAAAGCATCCGCAGATCTTGGACAGCTGTACCCAAAAGAAGATATCAGTCTAACCGGAATGCTTACTCTGACTAGAGGGGTAGCTGAAAATCCAGAAGAGCCGGAAAACGTAAAGATCCAGAAACGCAGAAACTTCGGAATCAAAAGATTAGGTGTTGCCGATTATCTGAAAGTCGTGCAGAGTGTTCACGCCTATGTTCCGGGAGAAGTTTCCAATATTGAGAACGTGATGGCAAGTGAACTGAGACACAAATCTTCCGTAGCAAGGGATTATTCTGAAATTACGGATACGACTTCCAAGTCTCAGGAAACAGAAAAAATCTCTGATACGACCAAAACTTCCAGAACGGATATGCAGACGGAGGTGGCTAAAGAACTTGAAAAAGACCAGAGTATCACGGCTTATGCAAGATACAGCTATGGTGCGGGTAAAACAGTATTTGAAATGGGGGCAGACTATGCGAACAATACAGCTCAACATGACAGCACGAGACAGGCGGTTGCTAAATCTCAGGAAATCACGGAAAGAGCGATGGAAAGAGTTTTAACCAAAGTTTCTGAAGAAAGGATACAAAAGATCATTAAAGAATACACGGAAACCAATGTTCATGAATTTGACAACAGAGGAAGGGTAACCAAAACGGATAATGCCGATGCAGCGCAGCCTAAACATATTACAGGGGTTTACAGATGGATCGACAAGAAGATGAAAAACCAGATTTATAATTATGGGGTACGTACTATGTTTGAATTTATGGTTCCTGAACCTTCAAGACTGCATCGTCTGGCGGTTGCCGTTGCAAAAGCGCAGGTGCTTACAGCTCCGGTAGATCCTAGAACAGCTCCGGAAAGAGCATGGACAATGCCAAATCCAAAATCGGCAACTATCGAGCAAATCCAGCATTGGGCACAGATTTATGGAGTTACCCTTACAAGTTTACCAGATTCCAATAAGTCAGTTTCCGATACTAAGGTTAGTGGAGGAGATACAGGAGTGATGGAATATGCTGTCCCACAAAATTATATTTGTGAAAGCTTAAGCGGAAGAGTGGAATATGTAAGAACAAAAGGCTGGCATAACGCAAAAGTATGGGTGTATCATCCAACCAACGGATCAGAAATAGCTTATACTTCAAATGGCGGAACTTCATTTGGAACATATGGGGGAGTCAATACGGAAGGAAGTGTAAAAGTACCTTACAAAGGAAAATACTTATCTACTGTAACATTAATGATCACTCTAAACTGTAGACTTTCAGATTCATTCATTCAAAACTGGAAAACAGAAAGTTTTAACGCTATCATTAAAGCCTACGAAGAAGCGTATAAAAAATTCCAGGAAGAACAAGCTCGATTAGACGAAGAACAAAAAGCTAAAGAAGCAGAAGCAAAAGAAAGACAGGGGAATTTCTACCGTTATATGGAGCATGATACCCTGAAGCATAATTGTATCGCTTATCTGTTGCAGGATTACCTTAACTCAAATACATTAGGCTATGAATCAACAAACGCATTGAATGATAATACCAAAATGGATAACTTCCAGGTGTACCTGAATGACAATCTTGATCAGTATGCTGCTTTGGCAAAGTTCATGGAACAGGCATTTGAGTGGGAAATCATGGATTATACTTTCTATCCGTACTATTGGGCAAACCGTAAAAGCTGGCAGGAGTTCTACCTTACCGAAAGCATGGATCCTTTGTTCAGAAGCTTCCTTCAGGCAGGGATGGCAAGAATTATCGTTACCGTAAAACCCGGCTTTGAAGCAGCTGTACAGTTCTTCTTGGAAACAGGAATTATCTGGAACGGCGGAGCAGTTCCTGTGATCGGAGATCCAATGTATATGTCCATCGTGGATGAGATGAGACAGCCACAAGGAAAACCGCAAGGGAAATACTGGATCACAAGAGTTCCTACAACGTTGACGATTCTTCAGGCATCTTCTACAGGATTACCGGTTGATCCGTTGCATCCGCTTCCACTGTTCCGTGAAGATTATCCGGAAAATTGTGAAAACCGTGATGAACTTGAGTTTGAAACAAGCTTCAAATTGGATGAAGAGGCGCAGTTGACTCATAGTGATGGAGCGACCACGTTGCCAAGTACAATTATTAAACCTGTATAACAACGGTTAAACTTTGTTTTGAAAGTGGTGGGAAACCACCGCTTTCTTTCTTACTAACATTTAAAATTAACAAAAATGAAAACAGGAAATATAGGAATTAGAAACCTTGCGGATATTGGTGTAGAAGATATTGATGTGTATGGAACAGACAAAAGAAAATATAAAGCATTTGAAAAAACAGAAAAAGTAAAACTTCGTATTGGAGTATTCTTCGATGGTACAGGGAATAACAAGTATAATTCTGATACCAAATATTATAAATTACCTCTACCCATTGATGAAAATAATCTTCCAAAGAATAAATTTAATGGATTTGTTCCGGAGTCAGGCAGTAGCTATTGGAATAATTATTCTAACGTTGCACTATTGCACGATTTATATCAGATAGATATAAAAGAAAAAACAGATAAATATGCATTCTATTATTTACAACTCAGACAATATGTAGAAGGAATAGGAACAAAAAAATATGAGGAAGATGATGTGTTCGGCTCTGGTTTTGGAGAAGGAAAAAGAGGGATAGTAGAACGGGTAAAAGAGGGATGCGAAAAAATTGTAGAGCAATTACAGGAAGAGTTAAAAAAAATACAAGCTTCTTCGGTAAATAAGTTTCCTTTGGAAATTGTAGAAATAAAATTTGATGTATTTGGTTTCAGCAGGGGTGCAGCAGCAGCCAGACATTTTTGCAATGAAGTATTGAAAAGAGAGCAAATAGCAGAAACCATAACAAATAAACAGAATAAGGAGCAAAAAAAACAAAATGATTTTCCTACCAACAAAGATTTGCTGAAAAAAGAAACAGACATTACATTGAAGAAGCCATTAGATAATATGCTTCATCCTAGTGATACAGGAAGCTATATGCAATACTTATTTCAAAATAAAATTAAAATGGAATATCCTGTTGATAGAGTATCTGTTGAGTTTTTAGGAATTTTTGATACCGTGATTTCACAAATGCTAGAAAAAAACAATATCATCGATGTGGCTAAAAGCATAGAAGATAACAAAAATATTGTGAAAATAGTTGAAAAAGTTGGCGTATTAGGATGTGAAATGATTATACCTCCATCCCCAATTTCTAATGTGCTTAAGCCTCTGGTTCCTCTCGCAGGAGAGATCATTACACAAAAATTGCTTAAACTCAATAAAAAAGTGGCAGATTTGCCAAAGGCAAATCCATATCTTAAACACAGAAACCTTAAAAAAGTTTTTCATATAATGGCAAGTAGCGACTGGCGGAAGAATTTTCCTGTAACTCCGGTTACGGATGCTTTTGATAGTAGACAAATATGGATGTTGGGAGCCCACAGTGATATAGGAGGAGGATATGCAGATGCAAAAGTAGAAGAAAAAGTACTTCATTTTATGGATGTCTCTGTAAATGCAAGTTCTGAAAAAAAAGCAAAGGCACAACAGGAAAGAAATGACCTAAGAAATTGGTATATCAATAATTACTACTGTGAAGATACTAAAATAAAATGGGACGAATATCATCATATATTGGCAACAGATAAAAACTATTTTATTCCAAAAACAAAAATTATCATAAAGCCTAAAGAATTTATGGGATCACAAATTACAAAAACCGAAGGGCAAATAGAATATAACCTTTTTGCATATCATTATAAATTAAATGCAGAGAGAGTACCAAGCAATAAGCTTTCTGTTGTAGCATTGAAAGTAATGCACCACATGGCAATGCAATATGGGGGAGTTCCTTTTTTTGATGACCATAAAATAGCAAAACCAGATGTAAAGTATCCTTTTGAATATGAACTTCCGCAAGAACTGCAAAATTATTATGATACCATTAAAGCTGTTGCAGAAACAGGCTGGAAAAAAGATAATAGTGGTAAAGTGCTAGAAAATAGAGATTTATTTTTTGATTATGAAAAAAGAATATACAAATTAAATCCTGAGGATTATAAACTCATTAACAAAAAATATGTACATTTATCTGCAAGTTATAATGGAAGATTAGCAAAAGATAAAACAGATCAATACGTAAATGCAGCTACTTCAGATGCAATAGATCATATTCCAATGCTTTATGCTAACGAGCCTCAATTTAATGAAAATGAAAACAATCGTACAAAGCAGCCCTATCAGCGGCTATTCTACACTCCGAAATTATCTAAAAAAGATACAATTAAGTCTCATTAGTCTTTTGCTATTAGCCTGTAAAGACCAACAAGAAAAAAAAGAAAAACAGGCAGACCTCTATAACTGGTCTGCCAATATCTCTGCTCCCAAGTTTTATCCTGCTGCTGGTTCAGTTGATTTTGAATATGCTGGAGCAAGTACCCATACAACAATAGAGCCTGGTTGGGGAGATACAGCAGGAAATTATATTTCTGGAGATAAATATAAACCTGTTCCTGAAAAAGTAAGTATAGAATATGCAACGGCTACAGATTCCTTATCATATAAAGGAACACTACAGCTCCCGAAAGAAAAAATACTTGCCATATTTCGTGAGCAGTCTCATCCCAAGCAGATAACAAAGACTATAAAGAAACAAATTGAAGTTTTTCCCCGAGAAAAAGAGGATAATGCCATAGAAAACATACCTAAACCCAGTAATTATTTCGAGCTGATTGTGGGGATGGCTCCGGGTGGCTGGATAAGGGTTTGGATAAGAGGAAATGGTGATTTTGATAAAGTAGAAATTATGAAAGCTAAATTGCCTTCATACAAAGATCCTAATCTTAATAAACATTTTGGAAATTTAGAAAACTGGGGAAATTCAACGCCTTACTGGCAATATCACGGAATCCCTTATGATGCTTGGGCAAACAATGAGAAAGAGTATAATTACGGATTTAAATTTGTATCAAAAAATAATGAGACTAAATTAGATAGAAGTTATGTAGTTTCATCTGATGGCTGGTATTCCTCTTTTTATACAGAAGATCTTTCAGAACATCTTGATAAAATAACAAACAATACTTGGAAAGGAAAAATTCCCGTTCATCTTTCGGTATCATGGCAGGATCAGCAGAATAGAAAATATTATGATACTAATATTGTTATGCCCAAAAATCTAAAAAAAATTTTTGAAGAAACTTATATTGCGGATAAAAATCATACCTACAGTAATTTTGTGATAGAGCTAGAGCAAAATAAACTAAATGCTATAGTGTATTTAAAAACGAAAAATAAAATGATAAAGCTCCTACGCTTCAAAGGAGAACCTTCCTCAAAAGAGAAGCAAGATTTTGGAGATTTTGCATATGCTAAAGAAATAGAATATTTCATTCCTTAAATGCAGAAGATACGATTAATTCTCATTAGTCTTTTGGCGTTATTGCAAGAATCAGTAGCACAGACCACCTTGTTTCGATTTGAATTGATTTACAGAATGTTATGAGGTGGTAAAACGATGGATTAAAATCCATACAATAATCCTAGCCATTATTTATATTATTTTTTTCTTAGTGCAAAGAAAAAATCAGCATGTAGAACAAGAGATTGATTTTTGGACACTTTTGCTAATTTTTGGTATAAATATATTTCATTGGAATGATATTAACTCTTCTTGGGGGATTTTAGCATTACCTTTAAATAGTTTTTTACTTCTTTATTTTCTATTTTTTAGAAGTAGTCTAAAAAAATATATTTATTTAAGCATTCTTTTTTATTTTTTGATTTATTTAAATTTAATGTCTAATATTTCTGAATTGTTTTATTACAATCAGAAATATAACAACTATGAGAATTACTTATATATTTTTAATACCGTTTTATTAATCTTATTTTTAGTTCTTAGAATTAGGGATTTATTGAATCTAAAAAAATAAATAAGAACAAAATAGGTTGTCTCATAAAAGAGGCAATCTTTTTGTTTTTCGTAAATTGAAATCGTAAAAACTTTAAAACAACTTATGTTAACAGAACAAGAAATCGACAGGATTGCTCAAGATCATATTGATAAATCCAGTGAAAAATCCGGGATTAAGCTCTCTCTTTTCAAAGAAGCTACTATTAAAAAAAATTATGGAATGATTTTTTTCTATGTGAGCAAAAAATTTTATGAGACAAGAGATGAAAAGTATAATACATTAGTTGGAAATGTTCCTTTTTTAGTCAAAAATGTTGATGGAGAAATTATAGAATTTGGCTTCGGCAATACGATCGAATATTACATTCAAGAATACGAAGCGGGAAGATATTGTTAGATTTAAATTTATTAAAATGAAGAACTCTTTTACAGAATATTTAATAAAAAACGGATGGATAGAAGTTAGTTTTTTAACATATCAATTTCAAGAAAATAAATCTGTAGAATTGTTTTTTGATACTTCAAATCAGGTCGAATTACATATCAATAAAAAAAGAATATCTGGAAAATATATTGAAAGAATTGAAGATTTGGTGAGTTTTTTATCTGACAACAGATTAATCTGACTTGTAGAAAATTTTTTACTGCCCTTGTAAAAGAACAATCTCTCTTTCTGTGGTGAACTTCTTCTTAACATCCGCAATGAGACAATACAAAATGGTCAATGGATTGATAAATTACCAATATTTCTTATGAATTGGGATTCTGGAATTTTTTAAATTGTAATAATGCATAAATCTTCAGTTTACAGCTTTTGATAGTTCTGTAAAGATTACTAATTCCTGATGTTTTTTATAAAAAAATAAAAATTAAATGAAGTACAAATTTAAAAAAATAGATTTCAGCTCTGGAACTATGCCAAAGAATAAAATAACGTATGATTTCGGAGTTGATTATGAATCATTAGATGAAAAACATAAAGTGTTATTCGAGATAGCTTGGCATGGCTGGACGAATAAAGAAGTTCAATTAATAATTGATAACTCAAAAGCTTTAACAGGAGACGAAAAATATACTTATCAAGTAGAAGGAAGCGATTTGATGATGTATGTCTATAAAAATAATGTATATTTCTTTGATAAGAGAAATGATGGAGAAGAAGCTGATTTAATTTTAACATTTAATGAATTCATAGAGTTTATGAAGAATTTTAAAAAATTTCTTTTAGAAAATAACAGATAGTTTTAACGACAACCATAGGTTGTCGTTTTTTTAATTAATATCAGAATCAAGGAATATAGAATTAAGTAGGCTGTTCTAAATATTAAAATTTGAAATGAGCTTATATTCTTTTACATTAGATAACTTTTCAGATAATAAATTAATGTAGAATAAAAAAATGTTCGATTGTAAGTATTTTTTATGTTTATAATAAGCTGTTTTTTGAAGAGCATACTAAATTCCCACACCTGAAATGTATCAACCTAGCCACAAAACATTTCCACACAATTTTATGCTAACTTTGGTGTATGAAAAAATTAGAATCAAGAGAGGATATTGAATATCTGGTAAATTCGTTTTATGCCAAAGTCGTTAAAGATGAGGTGATTGGCTTTTTCTTTAATGATATTGCTAAAGTAAACTGGGACAGTCATTTGCCGAAGATGTATTCGTTTTGGGAATCTATTCTTTTCGGACAGATGTCGTACAAAGGAAATCCGATGGGCGTTCATTTTCCGGTTAATGAAATTCAGGCGATGGAACAGCATCATTTCGATCGTTGGCTGAATCTCTGGAAAACAACGGTTGAAGAAAATTTTGTGGGAGAAAACGCAGATCTGGCAATTTACAAATCTGAAAATATTGCCAAACTGATGGCTTTTAAAATGGATTTGGCGAGAAGACTTTAATGTTTAAAGTTCTTTGTTGTGAGTTCAGTGTTTTTTTAAGTTACGGAACAATTACCGTGAAAATATAGGCTGCAAGGTTTACCAATAAAACCGTTCCGTAGAGAATATTTGTTTTTCCCCGGCTTAAAGAAAGCATCACGATAAAAACAGAAAGCGAAAGCAGAATAATATCTTTCTTATCCAGACCCAAAACCAGCGGAATATCATACAAAATACAAACGACAGAAACCGCAGGAATCGTAAGTCCGATACTTGCTAAAGCAGAACCCAGAGCAAGATTTAAACTCGACTGGATCTGGTTGCTTCGAGCCGCCCGAATCGCCGCAACACCTTCCGGAAGCAGAACAACCGCCGCGATAATGACTCCGACCAGAGATTTTGGAGCGCCTAAACTCTGCACCATATTTTCAATTGTGGCAGAAAGACCTTTTGCCATCATCACAACAATCGCCAGACAAATCACCAGAAAAGTAAAACTGATTGCCGTTTTTGAAACCGAAGGAATATAATTTTCTTCTGATTGCTCTTCCGGAACGATAAAATAATTTCTGTGACGGATCGTCTGAACCATCAGAAAGACACCATAAATCACAAGACAGGCAATAGAAACAAAAATAAGTTGTGCCTGATTATAAAAAGGACCGTTTACGCTGGAGGTGAAATTCGGAAGAACCAAAGTCAAAATCAGGATGGAAACAATACTAACCAGATAAGTGGTGGCGGAAGTTCTTGCGAAAAACTGTTCGTAATATTTCACGCCGCCCACCAAAATACAGATTCCTAAAATTCCGTTGAGAATAAGCATTACCGCGGCGAAAACCGTATCTCTTGCAAGCGTAATCGCCTGATCTCCTCCCGCAACCATCAGCGAAATAATCAGCGCCACTTCAATGATTGTAATACACAGCGCAAGAATAATAGTTCCGAAAGGTTCGCCCACTTTATGCGCGACAACTTCCGCGTGATGCACCGCAGATAAAACACTGCCCGTTAATAAAATTCCGGCAATTACATCAGACAGAACACCCGTTCCCATAAGTCCGGAAAAATAATAACCAACTGCGAGAATGGGAAAAATGTACGTATAATGTAAAAATTCTTTCAATTTCATAACTGTTCCTAAAATACAAAAAATCGATGACTTTTGAAATATCAAAAGAAAATATTAATGGTATTTTAATGGCTCCAGAAATAAAAATCCTGAAAATCCGTCAACATATGAAGCAGTAATCCAATGGCTATAATCCTTATATTTCCTTTAAAAAAAAGCATCAAAAAATACACCGCAATCGCATAATAAGAATGCAAAAAATGAAAACCGATGCTTCCGCGGTTAGGATCAAATATAGGATTGGCAAAAAGATGATCCACATCTACAAGCATGGTTGCCAGCAAAATAAGATACACTTTTTTCCAGTTCTTCCTGTAAAAGATTAAAGCAATAAACACGGGAAAAACAAAATGCAGGAAATAATGCGTAACGGTTTTTAGTAAGGTAATATGTGAAGCATCCATTGATTTTTTATTTTTTTACCACCTTAAAATCAAAGGAAGGTCATCTTTTTTAAACTGTACTTTCAGACAATAATCCTGATCTCTGTTTCCGTAAAAAATGTAATCAATATCGGAAATCATTTTCTTTTCCTTAGGTGATAATGTATTTAAAAAAGACAGCAATAACGGATTATTTTTTACAAAAATATAATTTTCATTCAGATTGAAAGACTGCTGAATTGGTTTTCTTGTAGATTTTATCTCAAAATCTTTTCTTTGCTGAGTGATGAGGTTAGGCTGAAAAGGAATTGCTGTGAACTGATTCTGGGCATTGATCCATTTTTTATTCTGAAAATACAGCTCCGTCTTTTCAGGGTTTAAACTTTGAAAATCAATGATATAATTTGGCTGAATGATCCTTTGGAACGTTTTCTTTTCAACTTCATTAAAATTATCATCGTAGCTGTAAGTAATGATCGTGTCATTCACCTCTTCCAGATGTACGGAAGCTTTGATCTGATTGACTGATGAAGAATCTGCAAATGTTTTATCAAAAAAAGAACTAAAATTTTTAATATTTTCAGCATCCAGTTCTGTTTCTAAAAAAGAATCGGTCTTCAATAGTTTTGAAATAGCAGGGGAGAGATCGTAAGAATCAGACTGATTCCTGATTTCAATTTCATCATGTTTCAATTCGACAGAAAGATTGTGGCTGCCTTTTTTTGTGTTCAGAATAATACTTCCTAATCCATTGGCAATGAGCGCGTGTGCATCAAAAAGATTTGCCTGAGAACTGTGAAATAACTGGTTGTTAATTCGCTCAAAATCATCATTGGAACTTCCGATAATAAGGTTTCCTCCAAAAACTTTAATAAAAACCTGATCTTTCCTGAACACCTGATTTCCCAGATCCGTAAACTTCTGCTGTTTCAGAAACAATAAAAAAGTCTTCCTGTCTTCCAGTTCAAAAACACTGTACCAGTTCGAAACTTTTGAATTTTTCAGATGGAAAGCCTGTAAAAAATCGGGAATTTTCACTCCCGATTCTTTAAAAGATATTGTATTTTTCTCTTTGCTTTTAAACCATAAAGAAGGATGCCCTGCAAGACTGTAAACATATTCTCTTGTCAGCTTTTTTGTATCAATCAGAATGATCGCATCTGCTTCCTGCGGAGAAAAAATCTTCGTATTTTGTTTATGGTAAAAAACGAAATACATCATCCCCGCAAAAAGTAAAATAACGAAGACAAAAAGTTTCTTTTTCATTATAAAATAGGCTGCTTTTTATCAGATTCTTTCATTTTATATACTTCATCAAAAACGTCGAAGAAATACATTAAACTGTTTTCCGAAGCATTTTTAATGTTGTAATTAACTTCTGTTTCTATCTTTTCTCCTTTGGCTTCTGTTTTAAAATACACTTCGCCCAGATTTTTCTTCAGAAGATCCAGTGTTTTTCTTTCCGACGGAGTTTTAAGCTCTTTCTCAAGTCCGACCATTAGTTTCTGAATGTCAAACCTTCCCGACAAAGGATATTTCGCCGAATCTTTTGCCCATTTTTCAGAGATTTCCGAATGGTTTTTAGATGAAATATTCTCTGTTGAGGTCGTTACGTAGACAATTCCGTCTTTTACCGTAAAGAATAACTTATCGAAATATCCGTCATTTTTTCCTTCGCTGAAGGCATAAAAATCTCCGTTTTTAGAGAATTTCTTAGCCGTCACTTTATTCGTGGTCAGCATATCGAAAATACGGTTCCAGTACCCTTCATTTTCCGTAGCAAAAGCAAACGTGAAATTCGGAACAGCGATTTCTTTGGTTTTCTTCACTTCCTTTTCATTATAATCATCATCATATTCATAATCGGTGTATTCTACGGTTTTGGATTTCAGTTCATTAAGAACGAAAATTCCGTTCCCGGGTGCGATCTTGGTAATGGCCTTTTCATCCAGAACAATCTTCATGGTTTCCATTAAAAGTTCCATTTCTTTCTGATAATCGCCTTCTCCGGAATCTTTCAAGAGGCTGTACATCAGATCAAAATACTTATTTCCGTCTACATTAATGGCGTAATATCCGATGCTTTTATCGTTGATGAGAGCTGTCAGCTTTTTATTCTTTTTCCCTCTGTAAACAGAATTGATGCTCTTCTGAACCGTTTCATTTTTATGCTGATAACTGTTCACCAGTCTTACTTTATCGTTATCAAAATACAGATTATAAGAAGAATTGGAATTGTATGCTTTCCCCATAAGATTTCCGAAAGGGTAGTGGCTCATAATTTTACCGTATGCTCCGTTATTTACGATTCTTCCATAATCCGTATACACAAAAACATCAGAATCCGGATCCCGGAAAGACAATATTTCTTTGGAAACATCGAGCTCCTGCGCAGAGCTGAAATAATCATCAAAATCCTTTTCCGCCAGTTTCTTGGTGATTTTAAACTTTTCGATCTTCAGAGAATCCATTTTCTTCTCATAAGTGCTGTCTTCTTCTGTTTCCTCACTCATTTCTTCCTCCATATGCGGAAGTGTATATTCGCTTTCCTTTTCAGAGTAATTTTTGTCACTGGAATCTTTTTCTTCTTCCGGATATTTGTGATGCTTTTCCAGATATTTAATGTCTTTTTCTTTCTTGGCAATTTCGGCCTTGTATTCTTTAATGTCTTCCTTTAGATACTGAATATCATCTTTCAGATATTTGATCTCTTCTTTGTAATCGAATGCTTTTTCTGCGTATGCGCTGTCAACCGCAACGACCGCACTGTCCATAACAGCCGCTGCTGCACTGTCAATTGTTACAGCAGCACTGTCTGCTGTCATTTCATCATTCCATTCAGCAGAGGGTTTGTCATAACCTATGAGCTTCAGTACCGCCTGCTTATCGTTCCATGCAACAAACAATTCATCATCGAGATTAACGTAAGAGTAATTTTTTCGTTTCGAAATTTCCAGT
Source organism: Chryseobacterium sp. MMO-72 (assembly GCF_037146035.1). Taxonomy (NCBI): domain Bacteria; kingdom Pseudomonadati; phylum Bacteroidota; class Flavobacteriia; order Flavobacteriales; family Weeksellaceae; genus Chryseobacterium; species Chryseobacterium sp. MMO-72. Next base: position 147,480 of record NZ_JBBCWG010000009.1, on the reverse strand, counting down.
CCTTTTTTCTTGGATGAATTAATGAATTCCTGAAATTTTTCTTTGTTATCCAGCAGAAAATGAGCGGTATACGTTTTTACGGAATCGTTGAAATTGGCATAATGATATTGTGTGGCATCGTATTTTATCCCGGTTTTGGAATAATCGTTCCACGAAGCCTGTTTTTCTTTATCTTCTTTGGCTACTTCAAGCAAAAAAGGATTCAGTTTCTGCCAGTTGATTTTCTGGTTAAGCTGCTTTCCGTTAATTTCCATATAAAAAAGAACGTCTTTGGGAAGCTTCATTTTCTGTTGTGAAAAGATGGAGCTGAAAGCAAAAAGTAAAAGTAAAATTTGTGTTTTTTGTAAAATAGATTTCATGGTTGTCGATTGAAATTATTGAAAGAGAATGGTATTTTGTAGTTGTTTTTTCTGAAGGATAAAATCCAGAACGTTGGCTTCCAGTTTTACTGCTTTTTTATTCGGGGAAAGCAGGTAAGAATTATTGGTCTGAGCTTTTATGGTATTCTCAAACTGCATTACGGAAGTATATTTCGCATCGTTAAAGACTTCCTTATCTGCTTTGCTCATCTTGTTGTAATCATTTTTAAAACTGCTCACTTTATTTCTGGTGAATGTTTTTTTCTCCGGACTCTGACTGTAAAGCTGTACCGGAACCATTTTTCCAACGATGTTTTTCGCTTTCAGCTGTTCCAGTCCGGCATTGATGTTTTCAATTTTCTTAAAATTACAGCTTAGTTTGATAATGTAGTTATCAAAATCCATGGAAGTCTTCACATTCGAAATTCCGGGAGTTGCTTTAAAAATTCTTGCCGCTTCATTAATTTTAGCTTCAATTTCAGACCTTTTGGGAACTTTTTTACCGTTAATTGTTTCCATTTTCGAGATGGAAGCCAACCGTGTCTTGCTTTTACTGGCGTTCAGAATAAGTGAATATTCTCCGCTGCCATCTGCTTTTACGTTGATTTTATCTAAAATATCAAAACAGCTTGTAAGAAGCAACAGAGGCAATAATAAAAACATCTTTTTAATAATATTTTTCATATTTGAGTTTTATTTATGTTTAAATTTTTGCGGTTAAATAAAGTTGTTGTTTAAATTCTGCCTTTCAAATAATCCTGCCGGAGATCTTCGTCCAGTTTTTCAATAGCGTACCGAAGACTCGTTCTGGGCATTTCTTTGTAATGTGTATCCAGGAAATTAATTAATTCCGCTTCGTTTTTTTCTCCCATTTCTCGAAGCAGCCAGCCGTTGGCTTTGTGCATCAGATCATGGGTGTGTTTCATATTTTTGGTAACGAATTCTTTGGTAAGATCAAACGATCCTTTTTTTACATAATGCATCGTTCCCACAACAGCTATTCTTTTATGCCACATTTCTTCAGAATCCGAAAGTGTTCTCAGTATTTCATCTTTCTGATTTTCAAAAGCATAGCGTCCCAGAATTTTATAACAGCTTGAATCTACCAGATCCCAGTTGTTAATGTGCTGTAAATGATTCAGATAAAACTCAACAATGTCATCTTTTACCGCTTTATCCTTTGTTTTTTCAAATTTAGAAATTAACATGAATAAAGCAGTCAATCTGTGTTCATGATATTGGGAAGACAGTAATTTGCTGAGTTCCTCCATCGAAATTCTGGCATAGAATTCTTTTGCAACAGAACGCTGATCCGGAACTTTTACCCCTAAAAACAAATCGCCTTCTCCATATTCTCCTTTTCCATTTTTGAAAAATTTAGCAGAAGAATCTGATTTTTCCGGAATTGAAAGCTCATTTAAAGCTTCTTTTATTTCTTTTAAAATTATACTCATTTGATAATTAGCAATTTAGTCAACATTATGTAAAGCAACACCTTCCTGTTCCTCTTCTTCTTTTGCAATCTTCTTCGGATTGGCAACTTTGGCAATCGTAAGTCCCTGAACAATAATTGAAAACACAACCACACAATAAGTAATACTTAAAACAATCGTGCTGTTTTCATTTTTCGGAATAGAAAGAGCCAGAGCAATCGAAACTCCACCGCGGATTCCTCCCCAAACCAAAACTTTTACCGTTTGCGGACTGAATCTTGTTCTGAAAGACATGAATTTAGTAGGTCCCCAAATTGAAATAAACCTTGCCAGTAAAACTACGGCAATCGCTACTAATCCCGGAATCATATAATGGCTTAAGTCTTTGATCATCAGTAACTCAAATCCGATAAAAAGAAATAGAACAGCATTCAGGATTTCGTCGATAAGTTCCCAGAATTTGATCAGATAATCCTGTGTTACAGATTTCATTTTGAATTTCACATTAAAATTCCCCATGAATAATCCGGCGGCAACCATGGTTAAAGGTCCCGAAATATGCATCTGTCTTGCAATAAGATAACCTCCCATGACTACAGAAAGCGTCACCAGTACGGAAATAATATAATCGTCCACTTCACGCATCAGTCGCGAGGTAATCCACCCGAGAACAACACCGAGTAAAAGTCCGCCACCTGCTTCTTTCAGCAATAACAAACCGATGCTTTCCATATTCAGTGTTACTTCGTTTCCAATCGCAAGCTGAAGAACAACTGTGAAAACCACCACCGCCATCCCGTCATTAAAAAGCGATTCTCCGGCAACTTTGGTTTCCAGAGATTTTGAAACATTTGCCTGTTTTAAGATACTGAGAACAGCAACAGGATCTGTAGGAGAGATGAGTGCGCCAAAAAGAAGACAGTAGATAAATGGCAGCGAGATCCCGACAAGAGGTAACAGATAATACATGCCGAAACCCACTACAAAAGTAGAAATCACAACTCCTGCCGTTGAAAAAATAACGACAGGAACAAACTGCTCTTTGAGATCATCGATATTAATATGAATTCCTCCCGCAAACAGAAGGAAATTTAGCATGGCGCCCATCAGAACTTCTGTAAAGTCGATCCCCGTCATTAAATTGTGAAGATGCCCGAAAGTTCTCGGCAAAACCGTTTCTCCGAAGGAAACTAAAAATATGGAAACCACAATGGCGATCACCATAATTCCGATGGTACTCGGAAGCTTCAGAAATCTGTAATTAAGGTATGAAAATATGGATGCTAAAACAATTAAGGCTGAAAATGAATAGTATAATTCCACTAATTTGGTGTTTAAATTTTTTTGTGATTAATAATCGATGTATAATACTTTGATGTAGATTTTATTCCCGTCTTTTTCCCAGATATCAAGAATTCCGTCTTTTACAGATTTTGATCCTCGTGTATATTCCTTTCCAAGATTCAGAATGTTCAGCAGAATATATTCGTCGCCTACTGAATTCACGAGATACGGTGTTTTTTCTGTTTTTCCGTCTCCGGAAGACTTCATTCCGTCGGTTAATGCACGAAACTGACTGAGATGATACAGAAAATTTTCTCCGTCTTTAATGCTGTCATATGCTTTCAGAAGAATCAGCAGAATATCCAGATTGGTAGGATCTTTATCATACAACGCTTTTCCCTGTTTAATGCAGTCCTCAAAATTATTATTTTTGTAAGCATCCGCTAAGCTTTTAAACGCTTCATCCGTTGTAAAAAGCAGATCTTCTCTGAAGTTTCTTCCATAGTAAAGATGCTGTGTTTCAAGCGTGTCTAAAGATTTAGGATAGGCTTTGTATTTAAAAATCAGCTTGTTGTAGTTGTATTGGGACTTCTCGCTTTTCAGGTCTTTCTCAATTGCTTTGAAATCAATTTTTGATTTCTGTGCAAAACCATTAAGCGAAATCAGAAGAAACAGGAGAAAAAAGTAATGTTTCATCGGTTCTTTTTTATTTTGTATTTGTTGTATAAGACCAGCATGACAAATCCTAAAACCAACCGGAACAAAGCGGGCATAAAATAGGTTCCGGAAATATATCGGTCGTTGAATATTTTTTCGTAAAGAAAATAAATCAATAAACAAGAAGGAGAAAGCAAACCTTTACCGTAGAGATAAATTTTAAAGAAAAGATGATTGAATTTAAGATCTGTAAAGAATGATAACAGTGCCAACAGACAAACTGCGACTGTTATCATTCCTAAAATCTTTACTATCAGAATATCCGTTTCTTTGCTGATTCCTCCGATGCTTCCCAAAAAATTAATTCCTACCACGATTAGAAAAAAGTAATAGAATGTATTGTTGGAAAACAGTCTGTTCATGAATTATTGGTCTTCATGATTTTTTTCTGTACTTTCTTCCTCATCGTTATCGAAATATTCGAAAAGGAAATCGTTGTACGGGAATCTGGAAATATGAATCTTCATCACTTCATCATAGATCAGCTTTTTCATTTCCGGGAAATTTTCTTTCGTAATGGCAGAGATGAAAACCGTCGGATATTTGGATTTTGCCATCCATGTTTTTTTCCATTCTTCCAGAGAAATATTCTTTTTTGTAGATGGTGTTAAATCATCCTCGTCTTTTTTCTCATAGCTGAAATCATCAATCTTATTGAAAACCATAATCATCGGTTTCTGATGGGCATTGATCTCCATTAAGATCTGATTGACAGAATCAATATGATCTTCAAAGCTTTCATGCGAAATATCCACTACGTGAATCAGCAGATCCGCTTCACGAACCTCATCCAACGTAGATTTAAACGACTCAACCAATTGGGTAGGTAGTTTTCTGATGAATCCAACGGTATCCGTTAAAAGGAATGGTAAATTTCCGATCACAACTTTTCTTACCGTCGTGTCCAATGTCGCGAACAGTTTATTTTCTGCGAAAACTTCAGATTTAGACAGAGCGTTCATCAAAGTAGATTTTCCTACGTTGGTATATCCTACCAAAGCGGCACGAACTACTTTTCCGCGGTTGTTTCTCTGGGTTGCCATCTGTTTATCAATGGTTTTCAGCTTATCTTTTAACAATGAAATTCTATCGCGGATAATACGTCTGTCGGTTTCAATTTCCGTTTCTCCGGGACCTCTCATCCCGATTCCCCCTTTCTGACGTTCAAGGTGGGTCCACATTCTTGTTAGTCGGGGTAAAAGATATTGATATTGAGCGAGTTCTACCTGTGTTCTTGCATAGGATGTGGTGGCTCTCTGCGCAAAAATATCAAGAATAAGATTGGTTCGGTCTAAGATTTTGACTTCCATTTCTTTCTCGAGGTTTTTAAGCTGCGAAGGAGATAATTCATCGTCAAAAATAACGGTTCCTATATTGTTTTCTTTTACATATTCTTTAATTTCCTGCGCTTTACCGCTTCCGATGAATGTTTTAGAGTCCGGCTGTGTAAGCTTTTGTGTAAAACGCTTATCTGCCGTTGCGCCGGCTGTAAAGGCTAAAAACTCCAGCTCATCCATATATTCCTGAAGTTTATCCTCATCCTGATGCTGTGTAACAACACCTACCAAAACTGCCTTTTCGTAATTATGTTCTTTCTTTTCTAGCATTAAATTCTGTCTGTATTTGTGAGATTTACAAGATACTATTTTTCAGGAAAAAATCCAAGACGAATTTTTTGTGGTAGGTATGGCGGGCTTTCCGGCAGAATTCTGAAAAAGAGGATTTTGATGCCCGTGAACGATGCTAAGGAGTGGGAGAGTTATAAAGTTTAAACGATACTTAAAAGTGTAAGTCTCCCAAAGCCCAAACAGAAGATGAGGTTCAGATTGGCGCCACTGTTCAAAAAAAATATTAATTTTCCTACCGATGCTAAATTGGCAAAAAAAAGTGATTGATAATTACGGGAAAATAGCAGAGAAACAGTGTGTTCTACAAAGGCAAAGCTACAAAAGAGTAAGCGTGCAATTCTTGAGAAATGCTTATTGGGAACATATTTTTTACAGATATAATTTTCGAAGATGAAAAACAGTCCTTTTTAAGAAATGATAATTATTTAAAATTATTGCTAATGTTATACTTTTTTCCATTAAACTTATAATAATTTTCTTCAGCAAAAGGTTTTCCATCTCTTATTCCTTTTGTTGTGATAACAAGATCATAAAATCCAGTACCATATTTCTTGACATCTATATTACTTTCGTAAGAGTCTTCAGAAATCTCTTTTGCTCCCGAATCATCAAAGCTAGTTTCTAAATTAAGAATCTCTTTAAATTCATCTGAAATTATACTATAAATTATTGTGTAACCAGATGAGTATCCTTGTCCTGTTCCGCCAGCATGGAGAACAAATCCAAATTTATGATATCCAATATTAATTAACTTCCAATCTGGATTAGGCTCACCCCATTGACCATCTTCTAATTTATCAAGATATTTTTTTTCTATTTTCCATCCATTTAAGTATTTTCCAAATTCTATAAAACTCATATTGCCACCACAAGCATGACATGAATATCCTGTCTTATCGTTGCCATATTTATCAAGTACTCTTCGAGGTCTTGAAAATGTAACAGCAATAATTGATTCTTTATCACCGTAATCCATGTTATAAAAATCTAAAATTTGATGAGAATATTGATTTTTTACACTATCAGTTTTTTCATTAAGTAGTGTTAAGACTATTTTAATTGCTTTATTTTGATTCCAAATGCCTGGAATATCAACAGAATCTGTAATTCTCTGTTTACCCTCTGTTATTGTAACATTATTGTCTCCTACATTTACAACATTTCCATCGTTATTATCACCTTCAATTCCTACTTTACTCTTATTATTACAAAAAAACAAGCAGTTTAGTAGTGTAATTACTATGATATATTTGAATATTTTTAGTATCATTATTTGATTTGAATTTTGTTATTATCATTATTATTACCTTTTATTCCAATTGTTGAATTGGTATTAAAGTGTAATATACAAAATATAAGTATTCCCACTAAAATAGTAATAATTAAAATTAATTGAAGTTGATTAGATCTATTGTTTTCACTACCATTTGAATTGAACGCCTGTTGTTCATAAAATATCCCTATAAATGTTAAACTTGATACAATCGTACTAATTAATGGTTCATAATCAAACTCACTTTTTATTAACCATACTAAAGAAATTATTAATACAGATAGATTTAATAAAATCGAAACTATTTTCATACTAAGTTTTTTTACAAATTGGTTTTCGGACAATTAATTTCTTTAACACGTGAAGGACTAATTGTTAGAGTAGTTAAAAAATTTGATTCCGATCAATATACACTATTTCGTCCTAGCTGGAATTGCCAAAATTCGAAATCAGTTATTGTTGTAGTTATTTTGGGAAAATTAATGAAATGAAGATTATTATTGTATAGAATGCCATTCAAAAAGATAGTAATAATTGCCTATAAAAATTTTAACAAAATAAAAATACAAAAATTTCAAATTATATTATTCCTCATTTATTTTTTCTTTAACATCAAATCTAATTTTTAGTCAGTTGTAATTCATTGATAAATATGACTTTTATGAATTTACAAAAAATGTAGAAAAGTATTTTCGTTATTTAGAATAATTATATAAGTGTGTACAGATAATATTGATGTAGTATGGTTACAAGTTTATTGGTTGTGAAAGTAGCCCCAGTGTAGCCTATTTTTATCATGTGCTACAGAAACTAGCGATAAGATAGATGTAATAGGAGGATTTTCTATTTGGTGCTTTATCTAATTTTCACAATTTTAAATAACAAGTTAATGCTTTCTATACAATACTTCTATTTTCTTACAGTGATAAGGATTGAAGTAAAAACAGTTACAAACCCAGCTAGGCTCGAATCAGAAATACTATAATTGTCTCAATCCTCTACAACCCTTTCCTAAAAAGACTTTTCGTTTTTATGTGTCCTGTTTAGTACGTTGCGGTTCGATATGATCCTCAAAAAAAGCTAAAAAAATCATGAATATTGAACTGCTTTTTTATTTTGTATCTGTTTAAAAACAAAGTTTTACAAACGAAAAGAGGAAGTCTCATAACTCAATGATGTGGGTTGAGAATCGTCTGTACAAAAACCATTCTCAGACAGGAGGTCGAGAAAAAACATAAAAAAAGGCTGTTTTTACGAGTTGTTATACAGCCTCTTGTAAGTTGGACTCCCTCCCGACAGGAGTTCGAACTAATTAATGATGATATTCAGGAGTTTATACTAATTCATATACCAACCATACTGAGCTCGAAACATTTGAGTTAAGGGGTATTTTAGAATCAAAAATTCGAAGTAGGTGGAAATCATCCAAAGGGAAGGTTTTGGCATTTTAAAATCCACAAAATATGCCCTTCATATCTTTGAATTTAAGCCTTGTAATTTTATGGTTAAAAAAAACACTCCCCTAAATTGTTTTAAATGAGGCTACTTTTTTACAAATTAACGAGTCGTGCAGCGATTACCTTGTTGTGCACTCGTTCTGTTACTTAGACTATAAATTTACTTACCTACATTACCGTCAATATTAACTTGAAATCGGTCAAATTTCTCTATCATTCTAGTATAAATTTCATTTTCATAATAATATTTGACAGAAATATTAAAGTCAGGCTGAGAGTTAGAATATGGTATATCAAAATCATCATTTTGCCCGATAGTTGTCAGTGTTCTTTCGTAGGTTTGTAACTTTCCATCCAAGCTATATGAGAGGACTACAACGATTTTTTCAAATTTATTATTATTTTCACTTACAAACTTACAATTATTATAAATAGAAAACTTTTGATAAATGGATTGATAACTACTCAAATCATCAAAAAGATGATAATTTTCTTGGAATTTAGTCCCATTTATTTTGATTTCTTTATTTGTCGAAAGACCAAAAGAAATTGGAATATTCGAAATGAATTTTTCATTATTTTCAAACTTACAAGATAAGTTAATGTAAAAAGGTTGATTTATTATTTTTGTAAGAGAAATACTTTCACTTTCAAAGTCGAGGCTAAAGTCTATAATTCCATTTCCGATATATCTTATATTCATATTTTCAATATCGAGATTGCTTGTGTATGATTCTATTTTCCAATCATTTAAAACTCCAAAATTTAAACCGCCATATTTATTTGATAATTGCTTTATCGTTTTCAAATCTTGATCATTTTGAAAAAGAAGTGCCTTAAAACTTAAATTTATCCTTTTATCTTTTAGAGAAATTGACCCTAGTTTGGATATATTATTAACAGTATAAGAAACAACTTTAGCACTGTTGGGAATAGAATAAAAACCAATATTATTATCCTTAATTATGTACAATTGATTTTGGTCTATCTTAAAATATTTATTTTCATTTTGACTAATTATTTGATTTATTTCTTTTATTAACGTTGTTTTTTCATTTGAAACTATTTCTCTAGATAATTGAATATTTTTATAAACTCGTAGTTGATTTAAAAAATTCTTTTTATCACTTTCTTTAACAGCCAAATTTAATTCTTGATTGATATACTTTAGCATCTCAATCTCCCACATTTGAAGAAAAGGAATACTCTCATTTAAGCCCTGTAAGTTTTGCAATTTAGACGCAAATATGAATTTTCCATTTTCATCTAAGTATTTTGAGTTAAAATCAATAAAAAAATTTAGAGGCAGGTTTCTTGGATCATCTAAATTGTTGTGTACAATCCCTTCATCTAAAACCAAATTATTGTATATAGTGTAAGAATTTTGAGATGTGTAATTTAAATCTTTAAAGTTTTTTGAAATAGATAATAGTAATAAAGCTAAATTTTTTACAGCTTCTCTTGGAAATAGTTTTACTTCCTTTCCATTGCTATCTACCATAACCGCACTTGTTAGTCCTGTTTCTTTTTGTTGTTTTAATTTTGAATTTGAATACTCTGGGATTTTAGAAAAGTCAATTTGAATTGTAGAATTAATGATATCGAAATATTCATTACAATATTCATTGAAAAACTTTTCAGAATTTTGTAAATAGTTTTCTATAATATTTTCTTCGTTGAATTGATAATTATTGATAATTAAAAATGTTTTATCAATTTTAGGAGGTCTTCCGACAGGAGCAGCACCGTAAGTTGGAGTAATTTTGCGAATATTATTATTTATGATAATTGCATTTGAAGTATTAAAAACTGCCTCATTTGCTGCTATCAAAATTTCGCCACTTCTCAATGGTAGAGATTCTTCCTGAAGAGGTTGATTATTAATAGATAATGTTCCATTTAATATCAAACTTTTGCAAATTATATATATTCCTTGTTTTCTTTTACTAAATGTAATTGTCTTTCCCTCTTTTGGTATTACAATAGTATCTGCGATAAAAATAATTGCATTTGAGTTGTTTTCATATTTTTGTTCATAAGTAAATGAACTTTTACCTATTAAATTTACAACATCATAATTATTTTGCCCATACAAAAAACTAACTAATTTTCAATTTCTTTTAGATTGATATTATTGTATTTCCATTTTTTTATTTTACCATTTGAATACACAAAAGTTAAGTTAACAAAAATATTTTTAATCATTTCAATGTTTGGAACAATATATTTAAGTGATTCCGGTCTTAAGTATACTCCATTTTCAGAGAATGGCTTTATACTTCTTTCAAATGCTTTTTTTTGATCGAAAGTCATTTGCACTATTACTTCTAACAGTTCATCTTCTTTATTTATTTGGTTAAACTTTAAATTAATTGGATTTACAGTTAAGATATTAAATCTATTGTCTGATAAACTATTAGTCCCTGAACCACCTGTAAATGCTTTAAACTTTCTTTCCATTTCCAATGTATAATTTAAATCGGTAGAAATAGAAATCTTTTCTTTAAAGACTGTATTAGCAACCAAGTTTTTATCTTCCTCAGACCATTCTTTCATCAGAGGAAATGTTATAATATTTCTATCTTTTCCTAAGACATCTTTCCAGGTGTAATTTGGAGATTTTGAAAAGACATACTTTCTATCTGATTCGTTTGATTTTGACACAAGACTTATGGCGTAATCTATTTTGTTGATTTTTAATTCTTTACCAATTTCTGTCGAAAAGTTGCTCGGTAGACTTATTGTTACGGATTTAAAATCACTTTCAGTTGCATTCAAAATTAGTCGCTTTTTTACTTCATCAGAATAACCACCAATTGAGATATTACCTCCACAAATAGTATTTCTTTCAACCATTTGTTGTACAGTAAAATTATATACTGTTGAACCTTTATTTATAAAAGTAGCGTCTTTTAATGAAGTAGAGTAACCGGCAGAAATAAAACGACCACTTGCAGAAGGGTCTTTTGCTTCTGCTGGCGTAAGTTGTTGTGGTGGCTGTATATTAGTTAGGATTTCTTTATTTATAATATCTAAAATTGGCAATAAAAACTCTTTTCGATCAGCAGAAGTAAACCCTTCACCTAGAATAGTTTCAACCTCAATACATTTGTTTGTTTCCAATTCGTTTAAAATTCTTTGAGCTGAAGATTCATAAGAACCACCAAATAAACCAAAATAACTTGCTTCTGCTTTAAACTTATCATTGCTAGAGTAGTGTTTGTAGGTTTGAGCCCAATTTACCTTTATTCTAAAACCTAATTTTGGAGTAAGACCTAAATATTTCAGCTTAATTATTACAGGTATTCCACTATTGCTATTAAGTAGAGGCTTACTAATATCGGTTTCAATCTTATTTAATGGAATGCTAAAAGACATCTTTTGGGTAGAAAATACGGGAGCCATACCTGAGCCAACACCACGATTGGCAATAATCACACTAGGAGAATCTGGATTAATTGAAGGAGAATAAACTGCTACATCTGCATCAGTAAACATTATTGGACCAAGTCTTATATTATTTCCATACTTCTTTTGCAACTCACTTTTCAAAAATCAAATGCTTCATTTGGAATCTGAAGGCTTACACCAAAATTTATAAAGCCACCATCTAATTTTTGTTCTTCATCTTTTGGATTAAGATATGAATATCTCAAAAATAAAAAATCGGGCAAAATTTCATCGTCTATTTTGTTTTCAAATAGCCTTGGCATATCAGGAACATAAATGAAATTAACATCAATGAAAAAAATGCTATTATATTTTTCATATTACTAATATTTATTTTTATAAGATTATTCTTTATGTTGTTTTTTTGTCTGCAGTTGCTTTTAGGTTTGTTAGAGTGGGTAGAGGACGCAGAACATTCAAATATACGCATTGCGTGAAAATTATCATTATTAGTTTTGTTAATATATTTTATAAAATTTGAAATTAATACATTAATTTATATTATTAATGAATTCTAAATACATAATTCAAGGGGTATTAGTTATAATGTCATATAAAGATGTTGGTGACTGTCACGGTTAGTAGTTTGATATTTTTTGCCATATAGTGAAATTATGGGATTGTGAATTTAATAAATGTATTATTCAGTAAGTCACATCATTTACTTACTTTAATAGGTTTTAAGAATACATTCCTGAAATTTTCAGGTGAAATTTCAAAAGCATTAATAAATTTTCCAATCTCTTCTTTACTCACAGCATTAATCCCCTTGGTTATAATTGCTTCATAAAATCTTTCTAACTTATCTTTTAAAGTTGAAAGAGAGGAATCATCAATAACTCTTGAGTTTTCACTGGGATTTACGTTCCATCCTTTTACTTCAGGAGATTGAAGGGTAACTAGTGTGTGAGGCGTATTTTGCCCATAATACTTTTTAAACCATTCTCCAGACTGTAATAATTGCCCAATGTTATCTCTAGTTATTTCTTTATGAATAGCCATTGATTTAGCTTCTAATATCAAATAATGACCATCACTCATAATCCATAGTACATCTGGACCGTTCCCAAATTCATTCTCAGGTTGTTGAGCATCAAATCCAAATAATCTTCCAATCTCTTTCAGAGCTTTTTCGAACTTGAGAGCTTTGATATCCTGACTAAACGTAAGATCATCTAATATTGCTTGTATATGTATTTTAAGGTCTTGAGATTTGTTAAATTGTTTTATATAAGAAAGTATCATAGAAGATTGACTTTCATTTTTATTTAACTTACTATAATTTTCACCATTTCGAGGTGTAAGCATATGTGGAACAATTGTTGCTTTAATCTGCAAATCATTAGATTTTACAGGATCATTTTGATAAATTAGTTTAGCAGCATATTCATAATACCATCCTTTATGCTTTAAAGTCAAATCTAAGTCTTTATTGTTGATAATTTGATTGTCTATAATTTCTGTAGCATTATTATATTGCCTTAAATTGAATTTTTTTAATGATTCTTTTTCTTTTTCAGCAATACTTAAATCTCTTTTTTTAATGTCACTTAATTCATCATCTTTTACCTCGCTTAAAATTGAATTATGAAACTCTCTCCAACTTTCATCCTGATCTAGGCAGAAAAAAACAGTGCTCTTAATTGTTTTTATTGAATCTGATTTGTCTTCTTCTTCATCAAGAATAGTTAGTCCAGATTCTATTTGCTTTCTAGTTACTGGAGAGAAATAACCATAATTAAATCTGTTTCCCAAAAACTGTACTAAATCACTTCCCATAAGAATTACGGCACAGTAATCGCTTCCAGATCGTACGGCTCTACCTAAACCCTGTTCTATAATTTGTGACTTTAAAGATGCTTGAACTGAATCTACTCTCATTTCTTTATAAAGATCACTATAAGATGTAAAACGTGGATAACCGTCTACAATTAATAAGCGACACATATCTCCTTGCAAATCAACCCCATCATATCTGTTTATTAGAACATAAAAACCTCCTTTAGAGCTTTTTAATTTTTCTATATTATCAATAATATTGCCATCTTCATTGAGATTAATAGCGCCATATTTGTACCATATTTTAGCTTTTTCCATAGAAGGGACTAATACAACAGTATTATATCCTTCGTTTGCTATTTCAGCTGCCAATTTTCTAATCTCAGAATCATCAATACTTGGGTCAAATCTCTTAGGAGCTAATATTAGTCTTTGCCCAACATCTTTTCTATTTCTGGGAACGATAGCATTAAGTACGCTTTGTTCTGAAATCCCAAAATCTTTAATCAAATCAACTTGATCTTCAAATGTTGCAGACAGGATATATTTAAATTTAGCTTCTGAGAATGATTTTATAGATTCATAAGGTACTATCATAGGTGAAACCTGTAATCCTTTTGATCCAATATAACAATCGAAAGTATCTAGTGAATCAAGTATCATTTGCCATTTGAATTTAAGTTCATCATCTTCCGAAAACTCATTCAAAATGTCCAATATTTCTTCTTTTCTATCAAACCAAGTCCAATATGGAACTTTCAATATTTTAGCATGAGGATCACCATCAATTAATCTTCTATAACTTCCTGGAGCTTGCCTTTTTAATTCCGATTTAAAAAGTTTTATTAATCTCTCAAAGATTTCATGAGTATTGGATATTTCAAGTGTGGTATTTTGTCTTGCTATATCTAAACATGTGTGTGCATCATCTATAACAATTGATCCAATTTCAATATTATCCCGATTAAATATAGACTTTGCATTAAATAATTTATGAAAGTTACATAGCAATATACTTTTACAGTTTAAAAAATCTGCTGGGAATTGGTTACCTTCCTCAATTTCGCAAACTGGAATTCCATATAAAATTGCTTGTTTTTTTGCTTGTTCCAGAAGATAATTATCTGGACAGACATACACAGCTGTTCCAACACCTTCAATTAACTTCGAGTAGAGCATCATTAAGCTAACCAATGTTTTTCCAGAACCAGTATTCATTTTACATAAAATCTCACTTTCTTCTCTTCTTGAATGCCATATTTTTAATACTTCTTCCTGGATACCTCGCAAATATGCATATCCATCCTTGTGATATAAAGATTGGTAGAGATCAATTGGGTCAATTGGTAATGATGGTTTGTTCTTGTTTTCGAGTTTCTTTTTAAAAATATTCATGATGATTAGTTTATAAAGTCCTAAAATACTAAAAAAATATCTATATAGTATTCTTTACCATTAAGAATCTATTTTAAATATAATGGTAAAAAGTATTATTCAAATATTGACAAACCCTGCTGGGCTCAAAACAGAGTCTGTTTAATTGACTCACTCCTCTGCAACCCTTTCTTAGAAAGTATTCGGATTTTATTTGCCTCCAATTTAGCACATTGCGGTTCGATAGGATACACAAAAAGGCATAAAAAAAACAGTTCATATCGAACCGCTTTTTAATTTTTTATCTATTTGAAAAACAAATGGTTGTAAATAAAAAAAAGTCGCTTTTCAACGACTTTGTAAATTGGGCTCCTCCTGCTGGGCTCGAACCAGCGACCCTCTGATTAACAGTCAGATGCTCTAACCAACTGAGCTAAGGAGGAATGTCCTATTGTTTTAGTAGTGCAAATATAAATGGAATATTAATATCAAGCAAATTTTTATTTTAAAAATAATTAAAAAATTCCTTTGTTGATGGGTGGTTTGAATGTTATTTGATTATATGTCAGTTAATTAAAATAGAGGGTTGGGGCAAAACTTCTTTCGTGAAATTCAATAAAAAATAAGCTGTATTTCTGCAAAAAATTTTTTGCTTCTCTTCTTTATAATATTTCGGGTTTGTTTGTTTTAAATTTCATATATTGGATTGAATGACAATTATTTGTGAGGCTGAAATGTTATTGTTTTCTACTAGTATTCGAAATGGTTTTAAGGAATATTTGCCTTTATAAAATGTATAGCAGAAGATATAAAAAGTTTGATAATAATTTCATGCTGCAGTGTTTTAGGAATCTCAAATGAAATTCTGCCTGAAAATTCATCAGTAAAACCTTGTATACTTCCTGTTTCCGTCATTTGGGAGACCTTCCGATAATGATTGATTTAAAAGTTTTTGCTGCAAGTATACCACACTGAGCGGAGCCGAAGCGTACAATGAAGCAAAAACACGTTCATAAAATTCTCCCGAAATCCTTCGACTGTTGTTCGGTATTCCTTCGGAAAAAATCCCATTTTTCCGAAGCCGATCCGAAGAAGACCCGAACATGATCCGAAGAAATGGGTTTTCAAACCGGTCAAAACCGGTCAAAAGCAGTCAAAACCGGTCAATTTTTTTTATAATCGTGGAAACACACCGGAATGCTGTAATTTTAGTTCGTTAACCGGAAAAATTTAGAAAAGAATGAATGAAATTATAATAACTGAAAAGCGGAAAGCTTTAAAGTCAGTAAGGGTAATAGAAAATAAATTTAAATCAGTCCCAGTCTGCGGCAATGAATTTCATGCTGCTTCCCTCATCATTTTTTAAAGTGAGAAAATGTCCTTCCACTTTGTAATGATTCATTGTTTTGATTTTCCGGGAGAAATCACTTTCCAGTTTCATATTCGGGCACGCCATTTCTGTGGAGACAACTTGCGAAATTTTTAATTGACTCTCCTTTTTAAATTCAGATGTGAAAAACAGTTTATTGCATCCCATAAAGGCGGAAGTTTTTATTTTTCCGTTTTCAAGAGGAGAAGTAAGGTCAATTTTAGCATTGCTTTTTATTAATTCTTCTTTAGAGTAACTGCCAAAAGAAACCAGCATCCATTCTCTCTGGATCTGTGGATTTTTTACGGCTGCAGAAGAGCAGTTTAAAACAAAACTCAGGCACAAAACTGTTAAAATTGCAGTGAATATCTTTTTCATAAGCCACCGGAATCCATTTTCATACCATTCTCAGACATCAGACAGTAAAAAAATTACTAAATTAGCGACACAAAAATTATTTTATAAAATGAAAAGAATATTACTACTATTCACTTTCCTTTTAAGTTTTGTCCAGATGAGGGCAGACGAGGGAATGTGGCTGTTAATGCTCGTGAAAAGACTGAATGGGGTAGACATGCAAAAAGAAGGATTGCATCTTACACCGGAAGAAATTTATTCTGTCAACAATTCGAGCTTAAAAGATGCAATTGTAAGCTTTGGAGGATTCTGTACAGGAGAGATTGTTTCTAATCAGGGTCTTATTTTCACCAACCACCACTGTGGATACGGTGCTGTAGCAGCAGCTTCTACACCGGAGAAAGATTATCTGAAAAACGGTTTTTGGGCAATGAAGCAGAAAGACGAATTCAATGCTAAAGATCTTTACGTAAGATTTTTGGTAAGAATGGATGATGCTACGCAAAGAATCAATTCTAAATTAAACAACAATATGTCTGCTGCAGAGAGAAAAGCTGTGATCGACGCTGAAACAAAAGCGATCCAGTCTGAAAACTCTGAAAACGGAAAATATACAGTAGTTGTAAGAGACTTTTTCAACGGAAACGAATTCTACTATTTCGTTTACCAGGATTATAAAGACATCAGATTGGTGGGAGCTCCGCCTTCTGCACTGGGAAAATTTGGAGGTGATACCGATAACTGGGAGTGGCCAAGACATACGGCAGACTTTACGGTTTTCAGAGTATATGCTGATGCAGCGGGAAATCCTGCGGAATATTCTCCAAGCAACGTTCCTTTAAAACCAAAACATTTCTTACCGGTTTCTCTGAAAGGTGTAAAGCCCGGAGATTTCTCTATGATCTTGGGATATCCGGGAAGAACCAACCGTTACCTGACTTCTTACGGAATTCAGCAGATGGTAAACAAAGATTATCCGGCTTGGGTTGAAGCTTCTAAATTAGCCATGGATGTAATGAAGAAGTACATGGATAAAGACAAAGGAACTCAGCTGAACTATGCTTCCCAATATGCTTCTGTAGCGAACTACTGGAAAAACAGACAGGGTACTATTGATGCCGTTATTAAAAACGGAACCATCACAGACAAGCAAAAGATTGAAGAAAGATTTAAAACATGGGCGGTACAACCTGAAAACGTGGTTGAGTACGAAACAGTTTTAGAAGATATCGGACTTTATTACAAGCAGACTTCAGACAGAAATGTGGAGAGAATGTATATGACGCAGCTTTCCAGAAATTCTAAATATTTCGCACTTGCACTGCAGGTAGGAAATGTTCTTCAGGCGTATGCAAAACAGGATATGGCAGGAAGATTGGCAATGAAGCCGAAAGTAGAGGCTGCATTGAAATCAGCCTACGAAAACATCAATATCAAGCTTGAAGGCGAAATGATGAACTCTATGGTAAACCTTTACCAGACAAGAGTAAACAAAGATGTAGCTTCTGAAACCATTATGGGACTGGATGCTAAAAATCTTTCGAATGTTGCTTACTCTTCAATCTTCGCCAACAAAACTTCTGCAACAAACTTTATGCTGAATCCTGATCCGTTGAAACTGGATGCAGATCCGCTTTGGAAAATTGCAAACGGAATTATGGCAGATCAAAAAGCTTCTGCAGAAAGATTCGTAAAAATTGATGATAATTTTGCTAAAAACAACAGATTATTCTTAGCAGGATTAATGAAGGCAATGCCTGAGAAAAAATTCTATCCGGATGCAAACTCTACCATGAGATTAACGTACGGAACGGTAGATAAATTGCCGATCAGATCAGACAGAAACTACTTCGGGATTACCGATAACTACTACACTGACATGACGGGTCTTGTAGGAAAATATAAGAAAGGGGATGAAGAGTTTGATCTTCCACAGAGAGTGATCGATCTTTATAACCTTAAAGATTTTGGTCAGTATGCCGATGCAAAAGGTTATATGCCAGTAAACTTCCTTTCCAACAATGATATTACAGGAGGAAACTCCGGTTCTCCGGTAATCGATGCAGACGGAAACTTAATTGGTATTGCATTCGACGGAAACAGTGAGGCTTTAAGCGGAGATATCGTTTTCGAACAGGAATGGCAGAAAACCATCAACGTAGACGTTCGTTTCGTTCTTTGGACGATCGATAAATACGCAGGTGCAAGAAGACTTATCGACGAATTACAATTGGTAAGAGACGGTAATACTCCTGCAGATACCAAAACAAAAATGCCAAAAGAAGCTCCTGCAAAAGCAAAGAAAAAATAATCTTTAAACAGATATTAAAGCCGCGAAAGTTTACTTTCGCGGTTTTTTTATGCTGAATTTTTATTACTTTAACCCGATCAAAAAATACATTATTAAAAAATGAAAAGTAAAATTTTCGGAAGCTTGCTGATATTTTTAGCATTATGGAGCTGTCAGAAAAAAGAGAAGGAAGATTTGAAATCTTTACAGGACAAAGATTCTTTACAAACGACTATAAACAAAGACAGTTTACGTACAGAAAAACTTTCGGAAAATGAAGTCCCCAAAGTATTTACAGACGATTTCCTGAAAATTGAGAATGCTCAGGTGAATGGAAATGATATTGTTCTGTCTCAGGAACAGTTCCAAAAGCTTTATTCAAAACACGATTCCATTAAAAGTGAAGCGTGGGACTGCGGAAGCCCTTTTGAATGGCTTGATAAAAAGTGGATGGAAAAAACATACGGAAAGGATCTTATGAGCTTTGACGGTAAAATAACAACTTTCTACGCCGGCAATGCTGAGTTTATTTCAAACAATCATAAGGTAATTTTCAGCAGTGCGAAATCCGGAAACAACCGTTTTGAAATCAGATCGCATCATATCATTCTTACTAATAGTACAACCGTTGCCGAATTTCAAAAGCTATTTCCCAAACTGAAAATAGAAGATACGGATCAGAAGAATGTTCAGAGCTTCAGTATTCCGGTTGGAAAAGAAACAGAAGATTCATTTATGTTCTACTTCAAAGACGGAAAACTGGATAATTTTAATCTATGGTGGTTATTGTGCTAAATTTTAAGCTATGAAAACAGATGATATACAATTTAAGGCGGTTATTAAGCAAAATGGCAAAATGAATGCGGCTTTTGTGGAATTTCCTTTTTCTACAGAGGAGCTATTCGGCAAAAAAGGACAGGTAAAAATCAAAGCGGTTTTTGACGAAAAAGTTGAATACCGGGGAAGCCTCGCTAAAATGAAATCCGACTGTCATATTTTAGGCTTAACTCAGGAAATCAGAAAACAGCTCGGAAAGACTTTCGGCGATGAGGTTTTCGTTTCTTTAACGGAAGACAAAGAAGAAAGGATAGTAGAGATTGCGGAAGATATTGTATTGCTGTTTAATGAAAATCCTGAAGCGAAAATATTATTCGACAAAATGAGCTATACCCACAGAAAGGAATATATCCGCTGGATTGAAGAAGCAAAGAAAACGGAAACAAGAGAAAACAGAAAGCTGAAAATGATTCAGATGATTCTTGAAGGAAAAAAAGGAATTTAAAAAGTTCCGTTATCTATTCAACAGCTCTTATCATAGATGAAAAAGTCCGCTCATTATTTTGATGCGGACTTTTTTATTTAGGCTGACTTTTTTAAATTAAACCATAAAATGGATAGTCAGAAACTGTTTCACTCCACCATTAATCACCGTAATAGAATCTCCATTATGATGAACAGTTACGCCCAGATCATTCATTATCTCTTTAAAATATCCACTTTCCGTATTGGAAGAAACGATATTTTTCTGCCATGAAAACTGAGCCGTCTGATCCTGATTGTTTTTAATAATTAAAATCCCGAAATCATTTCTGAGAATGGCAGTGTCTGTTTCCTCCACCGAACTTTCATGCGGAGCAAAATCTTTTGAGAGAAGAATAATGGATTTAAAATGATGTTCTTTGGTCTCTTTTTCCGAAATTTCTACAGCAGTTTTCATTATATTATTTTGAGTTTTATTCTGATCTTTTTTGCAAACATGAATCTTCATAACGACAAAACTTGTCGTATTTAAAAAGAATTGAAAAAAAGTTTCGGGGCAGCTTCGCTGCCCCGAAACCATAAAAAATAATAATTAAAATATAATTTGATCATTGGTGTCCATTATTATCCATTCCAGAATTCTCGGTCTAAACTTCTGTATTGGATGGCTTCTGAAACATGATGAGAAAGAATATTCTCAGATTCCTCCAGATCGGCGATGGTTCGTGCTACTTTTAAAATCCTGTCATACGCACGGGCGGAAAGGTTCAGTTTTTCCATTGCTGTTTTAATAAGGCTGAAAGAAGCCGTGTCCAGTTCACAGAACTTTTCAATTTCTTTCGGTCCTATTTGAGCATTGTAGCTGATTTTTAAATCTTTATAACGTTCTCTCTGTGCTTCGCGGGCAATGAGAACCCTTTTTCGGATATCTTCGCTTTTTTCACCTTTTCTGCGTTCTGCCAACTGTTCAAATTCCACTTTCTGCACTTCAATATGAATGTCTATTCTGTCCAGAAGCGGTCCGGAGAGCTTATTCATGTATCGCTGCATTTCGTAGGTGGAGGAAGTGTTGTTGGGATCATCCGGAAAAAAACCGCTCGGGCTCGGATTCATCGAAGCAACGAGCATAAAACTGGCAGGATAATTTACCGTAAATCGGGCTCTTGAAATGGTAACTTCACGATCTTCCAAAGGCTGTCTCATCACTTCAAGAACCGTTCTTTTAAATTCCGGCATTTCATCCAGAAACAAAACCCCGTTGTGAGCCAGTGAAATTTCCCCCGGCTGCGGATAACTTCCTCCGCCAACTAGTGCTACATCCGATATTGTATGATGAGGAGATCGAAAAGGACGAACCGTCATGAGTGATGTTTCCGTTCCCATCTTTCCGGCTACGGAATGGATTTTGGTGGTTTCCAGCGCTTCTTTTAAAGTTAAAGGCGGTAAAATACTCGGAACTCTTTTGGCAAGCATTGTTTTTCCGCTTCCGGGAGGTCCGATCAGGATGATGTTGTGTCCTCCTGCTGCTGCAACTTCCATCGCTCTTTTTGCTGCTTCCTGTCCTTTCACTTCAGAAAAATCAAACGGGAAATCATTAATTTTTTCCTGAAATTCTTTTCGGGTATCCACTTCAATCTTTGGGAGTGATTTTCCTTCATTAAAAAAGTCAATAACTTCCTTTATATTTTCAGCAGCAAAAACATCAAGACTATTCACAATGGCTGCTTCGCGGGTGTTTTGTCTGGGCAGAATAATTCCTTTAAAACCTTCTTCACGTGCCTGAATTGCTATGGGGAGAACGCCTTTAATGGGCTGTAAAGTTCCGTCCAGAGAAAGCTCCCCCATAATTACGTAATCCTGAATATTTTCGGCAGTAATCTGATCTGAAGCGGCAAGAATTCCGATGGCAATGCTCAGATCATAAGCAGCACCTTCCTTTCGGAGATCTGCAGGAGCCATATTAATGGTAATTTTCTTACCGGGAATTTTAAAGCCTACGTTTTTCAGCGCGGCAGAAATTCTGTAACTGCTTTCTTTAATGGCGTTGTCCGGAAGTCCTACAAGATGATAGCCAACTCCGCCTGTATCTACATTTACTTCTATCGTAATGGTTTGTGCAGCCACACCGTGAATGGCGCTTCCATAGACTTTAATCAGCATTTTTCTGTGTTTTTGTAAAAGTAGAAAAATTTTTAAATAATGATTTTCTTAAAACAATTTGCCTAAACTTTTAAAAATAAAAATGTAATTCCCTTAATGTTCAATTTTTAATCAGAATTTTCTTTCAATTGATCAATCAGCCGAAAAAAATATTCTTTACGGTTAAAATTTTTAAGAATGAAAAAAAATAAGGGCTGATCCCAGACTATTGAATTAATGATTTCAGGGTTTAGGTTTCTAATGAAGTTTTAATAATCAATATAAATATCTAAAAAAAATCAGATGAGAGGTAGCTTATATGCTTTAAATAACACAAGTAAAGTTTACTTTAAAGTTTAAAAATTCTTTCTCAACCTTTCCAAAAAACATTCTGTAAATCTTTCTTACTGATTATCAGAAAACTGTAAAAAAATAACAAAAATATCTGAAAATGAATTTAATACGTCAAGTTTTGTCGCTTCCCCGATGGATATTTGCATCATAGAAACAACACAAAAATGAAATTAGACTTTAAAACTCAAGGTGGACATAATTTAGCCTGAAGACCACCTAAAAAAATAAGGCTAAAACCTGAAGTAACTCTACTAAAAAGAGGCTTCAAATCTTAACCTTTATAAAAACCAAAACAAATTTACGAAAAAATGTCAACAAACAATTTAAATACTAATAATAACGCATCGCAGACGCTTTTTAGATTCGCGACCAGCAGAAATGCGGAGTTGTCTGATCCTAAAAATTTAGAAAGAAGATTTATCTTTAGAAAAGATACCCAGAAAGGAGTATTTGACCAAAAGCTGAACGCATCTACTTCCTTGCAAAAACTTTGTGAGTCTCCATCTTCCCTTCCGTTAACTGTAGAAACAGAACAAACCTTAAAAGCAAAAGATGCTGTATTTTATGATCTGGCAGTATGGGTAGCGAGAAATAAAGCAACTGCATCTAAGGCAGAATTTGATGCTAAAATCAAGGAATACAAAAACTATTTGGTAACAACTAATACATCAATGCTTGCAATATATTCAGGGCTTTGGGATAATTTAGTTTATCAGGTGGTTACCCAGAAAGATTTCTATGCAAAAGAAACACTCATGCAGTTTTTGCATCTTAATCATATTCTCTCTGTTTACACCGATGGAGCTGAAGATGTATATAATGATGTCATCAAAGCAAAAGTAGTCCTTCCTAAAGAACTCTTCAAAGTAAATAATTCTGCATCAGCAGCTGCATCAGGAACTTCAAGAATGGCAGATCAGCCTGTTGTTGCGGCTCCAAAAGTAGCCTATAATGATAAGAATATGAAGTTTGCAGAAGCTAAAATTCAGCTTCAGGCGAATGAAAAACTACAGGGTTCTTTAGAAAAATTGGAAAAAGCCTACCAAAAAGAGTATCAGGATGCTTATAAAGAAGCCTTGGCAAATTATGAAAGAGAAGCGGCTCCCGCAAAAAAAGAGTATCAGAGAAGAGTATCAGAATTAGAATTCCGAAGACAGAGAATTCTGGAATCCGGCAATAAAGAGGAACTGATGAAACTCGAATATATTCCTGCACCGGAATTGCCGGAATTTAACTTTGAATTCCGTCCTGAAATTGATGCAGCAGCCATTGAAAGAGCTTTAGATAAAGAGGATGCATCTTCAGTATGCAGAATATTTGGGATGCCGTCAGTTGCACAGGCATTGTCTTCCCTGCCTTCTTTTGCAAATATCCTTCAAACCATTGCACAGAATAATCAGTCTCTTCAGCAGCAGCTTATCAACAATACGGTTATAAATCAACAGGTTTCTACAACAGTCGGAGGAGTTGTTGTTCCGGTAACAAATTCTAATGCAGCAAACGGATGGATTCCTTACAGTGTAAAGACATGCGTTAAAAATAATTCTGAATGGTTTATACAGATTATTGTTGAAAATTTTGCTCACAGGATTGTATCAGGAAATTATAAAGTAACCATCAATGGAACAGAGATTAGCTCCAATGTAGTATTTGAACCATCAATGGGAGTAAGTTTTATGTTCTACAATAGTCCGGGAATTCCTGCTTCACTCACGCTAAGACAAGGCGGATTCATCCTAGAGGGTGAAGTGGTTTTAGAGGACGGAAAAACGTATCTGATGAGCGTTACATTAGTACAGGATCCATCAGACTTCAACAATCCTCTGAAACAAGGAGTATTCAAAGGAAGTGCAGCCTTCACTCCGAAAGAGATAAAACCTGATACCGGATCTGGCACAGGAACAGGAACAGGGACTGGAACCACTGGCTCCGGAACAACGACAACCACTCCGGCAGGCTCATTTATCCCTTCAGGGTTTGGGATGAAAAACATCGGAGTCACTGATTATAAAAAAGTAGAACAATCCACTTATTGCTATGTGGAAGGAGATGTGGCACACATCGAAAACATCATGGCAAGGGAATATAAGGAAAGAGCTACAAGAAAACTCAGAAGAAGCGAAAATCAAACCACAAAATCGACTGAATCTGAGAAAGAAAAGCTGACCGATACTACTTCTACCGACAGACATGAAATGCAAAGCGAAATTTCCAAAATCCTTCAGGAATCTAAAGATTTTGCAGCACAAGCCGGATTTAATGCCAATTGGAAATTAGGTTCAGCAGGAAGCATGGGAGTGAGCGCAAACGCAAACTATGCTACCCACAATTCCAAAGAGGAAAGCAACAGACAGGCGGTTACGGAAGCCAAAGATATAACAGCAAGAGCACTCGACAGAATTGTTACCAAAGTAAAAGAAGAGCGTATTGATAAGATTATCGAAGAGTTTGAAGAAAACAATAAACATGGTTTTGATAATACGAAAGGAAGCAGTCATGTAGTAGGCGTTTACCGTTGGGTGGATAAAGTGGTCAAGAACCAGATCTACAACTATGGTAAGAGAATGATGTTTGAGTTCATGGTTCCTGAGCCTGCAAAACTTCATAAACTGGGGATGACGATTTCTAAAAATCAGGAAAACCAATTGGTAAAACCTGTTGACCCGAGAGAATCAAGTATCCATAAAATGGAAAACTTCATGTCTCTGGATGGCGTTTTGGGAGATGCTGTTTTAAAACACTGGACGGGACAATATAATGTGGAAATAGATGAAATGCCATTATCGACCTTTAGTATTGGTAAATCCATAGGAGGACAGTATTCCAACAATTTATGCAATATTGAAAACATGGCATTGAAGGATGAAATACAAATTCCTGACGGTTATGTTGCGACTTCCGGAAATGTTCAATATACAGCCGCATCGGATGGTGATGGAGCGAGTGTGAGTGTCTTACTGGGTAATAAAGGATTTTTCTTTACCGGAAGATGGGGACAATTAGGAGGTAAACCCAATGAAATTTTTGATGTTCCTTATTCCAAACTAATTCCTATTTCGACAACCTTCTATAATGAATTCTCCGGAACAGTTAATTTCACTGTTAATATAACACTCACCAAAGAAGCTAAAAACGCTTGGCTGCAAAAAACCTTCAATAAAATCATTGAAGCTTACGCAACAGAATTAGCGAAATACGAACAGGCTTTAGCTGAAATAAAAGCGATGGGGGTTCAGATCAAAGGCTCAAATCCCGGGTTCTACAGAAAAATAGAAAATACCATTTTAAGAAGAAACTGTATTTCTTATATGCTGGAGCAGAATCCTAACGTAGACCTTACCTTCGGTAGAGGGAAATACTACAACAATGGCTATTCTTCCGGAGATGAAACCTTCCTGAATACAGATATCAAAGTAGACGGAAAACTGGATCAGTATGCCGCATTTGCAAAATTCATGGAGCAGGCATTCGAATGGGAAATCATGAGCTACTACTTCTATCCTTACTATTGGGGTGAAAGAAAATCATGGGCAGACTTATACCAGTTCGATGATAATGATCCTGTTTTCAGGGCGTTTATGCAATCAGGTATGGCAAGAGTTATCGTGACGGTACGTCCGGGCTTCGAAGAAGCGGTAAGACACTTCCTTGCGACAGGACAGATCTGGAACGGAGGAGAAGTTCCTGTAATTGATGACCCGTTGTTCTTATCCATCGTTGATGAAATGAGATCTCCGAAAGCAACCAAAGAAGGAGAACCGTGGAGAGAGAAAATTCCGACATCGCTTACCATTCTTCAGGCAGATTCTATCGGTTTGAGAGTAGAAAAAGCATTGCCATGCAATTGTGAGCCGGGAGTGAAGTTTGATGATAATCTGGGCGAAATGTGTTCTACAAATTTTGAAATGAACCAAAACCAGATTGGGCAAACTTCCGATAAATGGATGCAGATTAGTTTTAATGAAATGGATACTTTATCAGGCTTTAAAACAATAGGAGATGCAGATGAGAAAGAATTTTTCTTGAAAAAATATGAATGTTTAGGCAATTTAATTACAGTTGAAAGAGATGCCGGTTGGTTAAAAACAGACCCTATCATTAAAGTATATAAAGCTTTGGCAGATGAGATTTCGCAGATAGAAGGTTTAGAGGCATATCCTACTGGAGAAAATGGAATTACGTTTAAAATTAATGTAACCAAAATTAAGAACTTTATTTTTAAGAAAGGACCTTTCGGAGAACCTCTTGATGTATTAAGATTTACAGTCAATACAGAAGAAGAATATGTGAAAATTTATTCCCCGGAGTTCGATTCATACGGACAAAGAATTTTAGACAAAAATGGACAAAAGCTTTCCAAGTCTGATTTTACAGATAAAGCCCTTCTAAGTAAGTTTTTACTCTAATAATTTTAACAATATGAGCCGGGTAAAAACCGAGTCTATTTGGCAGCACGAACAAGTGCTGCCTTATATTCTCACACGTCTTAAAGACAAGATTAGCGAGATTACTGCCGTAGAAAAGATTTTGCTTTTCGGGAGCAGAGGAAAGCTTCCTTTGGAACGCTGGAGTGAACTGGAAGGAAAAGACTGGGATATTTTGGTACAGGCAAAATGCAAACTGAAAAACGCTCATGTTTTGGTTGAAGAGGGTTATCATCTGGATCTTTTGGTTTTGGATGAATACCGGATAAACGAACTATATGAGCATATTAAAACCAAAGAGCTTTTTCCTGTAAACGAGTTAGAATGTTTAATCGCAAAAAACCAAAACTATGGAAAAATTTGATGACGAATTCGGGGATTTATCCGGATACAAAATACTGTCTTTCGAAGAAGTAACCCAAGGGTTTGAAGGGAATAAAAACCCAGTGCAGGGTACTGCTAGTAAGTCTTTTGAGGAAATGAGTGCTTTTAAGAATAGTCCATTTGGGCAATATTGGGAAAAAAATATTCATGAATGGGCAAAAGATATTTTTGGAACTTCAAAAATAATAGAAAAAAGAAATCTTACCATTGCTGATATTTCAAAAAGGGTTTCATATAGCCAAGCAGATGCTTACGGTGCTTTTTCAGATACATCTAAGTATAATTTTGTAGTATATGCTCATCCTGATGGAGAAGAAGTCATAAAAATGTATGAAGACCCACAGAATATACCTAATTCTGATAGACCTTTTGAAGTCTTAGTTTTCATAGAAACAGACGATGGTAAATTTGATTTTGGGAAAATTGTAAGGGTAAAATTTGGACCAGCTGTATTAGACGATTTAAAGGATAAGTATTTTAGAGAGCTGCCATGGAATGATAATGATCCTAAAGATATTGCAGAAGAATTTATTAAAAGAGCATGGAAAGCTAGTGTGTCAGCACAAACAGTACAAGCGGTGGAACAAGAACAGAATACACCAGATTTTAAAGATCTAATGATTAAAGCTATTCAGTATGAATATGATAATCACAAATTTGATGATTTTTCTTGGTTTATGCTCATTGTGAAAGGGGGAGAATATTTAGATTTTAGTTTACCAAATTGGGCTTTTGGAATCGGACATTGGCTAAGAACCAAAAAATACAAAGAAGATAAATATTGGAATGGCGATTTGCCCGAAAAAGAATACACTCCCGCTTTTTTACCTAATTCTTTTTTTTATGACAAGCAGGAAGACCGAGTGAAATCGTTGAAAGAATATTTTCATAAACCTTATGACGCTTTGAAATCAGAGATTGATAAGAAAATTACTCATGACGATCCCGTTTCCAAAGTGGTAAAAAAATGGCTTGTACAAAATATAGACGAATGCCAAAAAATAACAGATGGATATCTTGAAAATCTTGCTAAAATTTATATTCCTGACGGAAGTTTTCAAACCATTATAAAACATTATCATGCTTTTTATGTAGGGCTTTACAACGGAATATTAGAATTTGTGGCTGGGTTGTGTGATTTGGTTGCGATAGTCATACTGATATTAAGAGATGAACTCGGCTTCAGAATGACGGATAAGCTTACCGAAAAATTTGAAAATTTTGTTAATGACCTTTTTTATAATACTTTTGAATTACTGGATAAAATTTGCAAAAAGTTTTACAAAATATTGTTGGATTTTGGGAAATGGTATTTGACGTATGAAGGGAAAAGTTACTTTTTGCTGAAAGAATTAGGAGAACTGGTTCCGGACATTATAATGTTTCTTGTTCCTGTTTTAAAAGGTTCTAAAGCAGCAAGAATAGGTACAGTAGTAGAAAAAGAAGCGGTAGAGGAAATCATAGAAGAAACCGAAGAAAAGTTGGTGAAAGAAACGGTAGAGGAACTAACAGAAGAAGAAGGAAAACACATCTCCCAATCTGCTAAAGAAGCTCTGGAAACAGGCAAAACCAAAGAAGCAACAGAAAAAGCTGTAAAAGAAGCAGAGCAGAAGTTAGAAGAAAAAGCTCCTATTTATGAGGAGATTGAGGAGGTAACAGTAACTAGTAAAAGAAAGAAACTTTCTAAAGAGAAAAAAGTTTTTCTTAAAAAAATAGATATGAATGTTCTGCTTCGGCAATATGCAGATGATGCTCTTACTAAATGGAAAAATCCTGATTTACGGCCAGGAGCCGTAGCAGTATTAGAAGGTGAAATTAAAGATACAACCTATCAGGCAGTAAGCTATTCTTCTAAAGGAATAAGAAAAGCCAGTATGTCTACCAGAAGACATAAGTTAGTAGAAGAATGGTTAACCAAAATAGCTGATGAAAAATTACGGTTAAGAGGACCTCATGGAATGTGTGGAGAACCCGTCTGTATTTCAGAGTTTTTGTTTGAAGCAGAGAAAAGACTTGGAATGCCTAAGAACAGTATGAAAATAGAACAAGCAAGGGAAATTTTAAGCAAAACAAGGAGTAGAGCTGTTGCGATTCCCAATGGAAAAAATGATAAATTAATACACGGACTTACGAAAAAAGCGTGTGAATCATGTAATCCAATGTTGAAATATTTTAAAATTGCAGAAATTAAATAGTATTATTATGTTTAGAAAAGAAGTACAAGAACAGTTTAAAAAAGCAGGATGGAGTTCTGGGCGAAACGTCCAAACAACTTTCAATAAAATAAAAGGATTTGAAAAATTTCCACAGTTTTTAAAAGATTTTTTATATGAGTATGGAGGTTTAAAATTAAAAACTTTAACAAAATATGCAGATGGAAGCTTAGATTTTAATGCTCTTGCAAAAGGATATTTTTTAGTAAATAAATATCTTACAGAACCAGCATATTATGGTGGGGAATTTACCTTTCCTATTGCATATTATGATTTAGATAATGCTACATTAGAGTGTGATGCAGACGGCAAAATTTATATGTCGGGAGATTTTCCAGTTTTAGTGTCTGATGATTTTAAAACAGGAATAGAAAAAGTAATTATGGAAGATTATTCCGATACTTTACAGTGGAATCCAGAGATTAAACAATGGGTAGATGAATATTAATTTTTAAGGGCTAGAAATAGCCCTTTTTATAATTAAATATACCATGGAATTCAAAAAAGAAGTACAAAAGCAATTTAAAAAAGCAGGCTGGTTTGAAGGTCGAAATATAAAATCAAAATTTGATAAGATAAAAGGATTTGAAAATTTTCCACAATTCTTAAAAGATTTTTTATATGAATATGGAGATTTAGAGGTCGAAACACATAAATACAATAAAAATGATGTCACTGGAATTATGAATTTTAAAACATTAACAAAAGGTATTTATAAAATTGAAGGCTTTCTAAAAAATCCTAGATATTATGGTAATACTTTTACTTTCCCAATTGCTTACTATCTATTGGATAATGCAGGATTAGAATGTGATGCTGATGGCAAAGTCTATATGTCTGGAGATTTTCCATGTTTAGTTTCCGACGATTTTAAAACAGGGATAGAAAAAGTAATCATGGAAGATTACTCCGATACTTTTGGCTGGAATCCTGAAACCCAGATGTGGGAGAAAGATTATTAATTTTTAAGGGCTAGAAATAGCCCTTTTGTTTTTATAGATGAAGCCAAACAAATCTCCAAAACCGCCAAGCTTTAGAATCTGGCAAAACCAAAGAAGCAACAGAACAGGCTGTAAAAGAAGCGGAACAAAAGGTAGAAGAAAAAGCACCTCTTTATGAGTATTTGCCTTTTGCCAATACAGGAGTTGGTCACATAGTATGCATTTATGTAGGAAATGGTAGTAAAAATGGACAAATTTATCTTTTCCGTCATGATGAAATGGAGTCAATTTTTTACAACAATACTTTAGAGGAATTTTTAGAAATAAAGTCTATTGATGATTTATAATTTTAATGGCAACCATAAGTTGCCGTATTTTTGTTTCTCACAAGACAAACACACAAATCGATGCCTTTAAAAGAACATATTAGAGTTTATTAAAATATACGATTCGATTCATCAGACAGATGTCCATAATTTAGAAATCTTAATAGGCAACTCACTACCTGATGATTATAAAGAACATATGCTAAAGTATAATACATTGATATTCATTTTGTTTAAACTATTCATAAGTATATTGATGATGATTTAACCTTAACAGGAAAGTATTTTAAACCAATTAGTTCAACGGGACTAAGTTCTATGTTTGAGTTTGTTAATGACAAAACTAAAATGGCAAAAGCCAATCTAAAAGATTTTGGATTAGAAAAACTGATTTCTAAAGACTTTTGGGTTGTTTCCGAGATGGATGGTTCGATATTTATCAATTACATATTTTTGGATGAGGGAGATATCCACCAGTTTATGGGTTAGATATGGAAGGTTATACAGAATTTCCCGATATGAGGGATGAGTTTTATTGTAAAACGACCAATACATTTTCAGATTTTGTAGAGGTTTTTATTGAAAACTACGATCCAACCTCATTGATTTTCTTTGAACACAGAAATTGATTTTAAAAAATATTCTTTACGATTACAATTTTTAAGAGTAAAAAAAAATAAAAGCTGCTTCAAAAATGAAACAGCCTTCGTATTGATCAATTATATATTGTTAAAACTCTATATCAACCTGAAGCTTCTCTGCCAGAAGCTTTGAAATCTTTTCTTTTAATGGCTCGATGTCAATGTTCTGCATGGCATCGTTCGCAAAAGCATATAACAATAACGCCTGAGCTTCCTTTTTAGAAATACCTCTTGCTCTCAGATAAAATAATGCATCTTCATTCAATTGTCCTACTGTACAGCCATGAGAACATTTTACATCATCTGCAAAAATTTCAAGCTGAGGTTTGGTATCAATTGTTGCTCCTTCGCTTAATAAAACATTGTTATTTTGCTGATAAGCATTCGTTTTCTGGGCAATTTTATCAACGAAAACCTTTCCGTTGAAAACCCCATGAGATTTTCCGTCGAAAATACCTTTGTAATTCTGGTAACTTTCACAGTTCGGCTGATTGTGGTGAACTGCCGTATGATGATCCACCAGCTGATCTTTTCCGATAATGGTAATTCCGTTCATGAATGAATTGATATTCGATCCGTTCTGAATGAAATCCAGATTATTTCTTACCAGTTTACCTCCGAAAGAGAAGGTATTTACCGTTGTTAAGCTATCTTTTTCCTGTTTTGCGAAAGTATTGTCAATTAAATAAGAAGTATCGTTGTCGTTCTGTAATTTATGCCAGTCCGCTTTTGCATTCGGATAAGTAAAAATTTCCGTCACAGAATTGGTCAGAACATAAGTACTGTCAAAATTGTGATGACTCTCAATAATTTCCACTTTGGCACCTTCTTCTACGATTAATAAATTTCTCGTATTGTAGAATGTGTTTTCTTCCTGATTCTGAGAAATATAGAAAACGTGAATCGGTTTTTCAATCACTACATTTTTCGGAACCTTCAAAAAGAAACCGTATTTGCAGTATGCCTGATTCAAATTCGTGAAAGCAGATTGATCTTCAGCAATCGTATTGAAATATTTCTCGAAAACATCTCTGTGTTTCTCATCATTCAATGCATAATTGAATGAAAGAAACTCAAGATTTTCAATGGAAACTTTAGATAATTCTTTATGAAGTTTACCGTTCACGAAAGTAATCCAGTCGAAATTCTCTTCACCTAAATGAAGCTGATCCAACTGCTCTTTGGTAATGTTGTGACTTTCTTTCGGGAAAAAGTTATAAGCTTTCTCGGTAATTTCCTTTAAGTTGGTATATTTATATTCTTCGTCCT
Source organism: Chryseobacterium sp. MMO-72 (assembly GCF_037146035.1). NCBI lineage: Bacteria > Pseudomonadati > Bacteroidota > Flavobacteriia > Flavobacteriales > Weeksellaceae > Chryseobacterium > Chryseobacterium sp. MMO-72. The sequence goes on along the minus strand of NZ_JBBCWG010000009.1, from coordinate 114,759 downwards.
TTTTTGTAGGAAAACCAGCTTTTTCGAACCTCTGAAGAGCTGCTTTACGATCTTCATCCAGAAATCTGTGACGAAGGCTCTCCAAAAATTCATTATGGTTTTGTATGATCTGTTCTTTTAATGCCATTACTGGTATATCTGTGGTTTGCACCATTTTTTCTTTTTTTGTTTGGCTGAAATTGTTAAACTAAGAGATCAGATAAAATCTCCGAATTTTTTAATCTTTTAATTAATTTAAAAGCCAGTCGTAACCTTTTTCTTCAAGCTCTAACGCAAGAGATTTATCACCGGTTTTGATGATTTTTCCGTTGGCTAAAACGTGAACAAAATCAGGCTGAATATAGTTCAGCAATCTCTGATAGTGGGTAATCAGAAGAACTGCATTTCCTTCGTTTTTGAAAGCATTTACACCATCTGCAACAATTCTTAACGCATCAATGTCCAATCCGGAATCGGTTTCATCAAGAATAGCCAGTTTAGGATCAAGCATCATCATCTGGAAAATTTCATTTCTTTTCTTCTCACCTCCGGAAAATCCTTCGTTTAAAGATCTTGAAAGGAAATCTTTTTTAATGCCTAACTTTTCAGATTTCTCACGAATCATTGCCAGCATTTCTTTTGCCGGCATTTCTCCCAACCCATTAGCTTTTCTGTTTTCGTTCATCGCTGCTTTGATGAAGTTGGTTACAGAAACGCCCGGAATTTCTACCGGATACTGGAAAGAAAGGAAAATTCCTTTGTGTGCTCTTTCTTCTGGAGCGTCTTCGATGATATTTTCACCTCCGAAAATAATTTCGCCGCCTGTAACTTCATAATCCTCTTTTCCTGCGATTACAGAAGAAAGCGTAGATTTTCCGGCTCCGTTCGGTCCCATAATGGCGTGAACTTCACCCGGTTTTATTTCAAGATTAATTCCTTTTAATATTTCTGCGCCGTCTTCAATTTTGGCGTGGAGATCTTTAATTTGTAACATTATTGTTAAACTTTTTCTTTATAAATTTACTAGCTTCCTCTGTATGTGGAGTATCCGAATGGCGAAAGTGTAATCGGAACATGGTAATGTTCTTCGCTTTTGATCTGAAATACAACTTCGATATAGGGATAAAAGCTTTCTGTTTTCTGATTAATAAAATAATTTTCTGTGAGGAATTTCAGCCTGTACTTTCCGTAATTCTCTGTTTTGTTTTTGGTGAAAGGTAGAAAATCGGCTATTCTTCCGTTATTATCTGTCTTCTTTTTCGCTACAAAGATCCACTTTTGGGAATCATTGTATTTTTCAAGCTCGACTTCTACCATTGGAGCCGGCTTTCCTGTAGAAATATCCAGAATATGGCTTGATAACTGAAATTCTTTGCTGTTTTGGGCATATAAACCTAAATACATTACAGAGAAAAATATAAATAATAACTTCTTCATTGTATATCAATTTATCCCACAGAACCTTCCAGAGAAATCTCAAGTAATTTCTGAGCTTCAATGGCAAATTCCATTGGCAGTTTATTTAAAACTTCTTTGCTGAAACCATTAACAATCAGAGCGATAGCTCTTTCGGTATCAATTCCTCTCTGGTTACAGTAGAAAATCTGGTCTTCCCCGATTTTTGAAGTGGTTGCTTCGTGCTCCAGTTGTGCAGTCGGATCTTTAATTTCAATATACGGGAAAGTATGAGCTCCACATTCATTCCCCATCAGTAAAGAATCGCACTGAGAGAAATTTCTAGCTCCTTTTGCAGAAGGCATTACTTTTACCAGACCTCTGTATGAATTATTGGATTTTCCTGCGGAAATACCTTTGGAAATAATGGTAGATTTGGTATTCTTACCGATGTGGATCATCTTGGTTCCTGTATCTGCATATTGGTGATTGTTCGTTACGGCGATAGAGTAGAACTCACCGATGGAATGATCTCCTTTCAGAATACAAGACGGATATTTCCACGTTACCGCAGAACCTGTTTCAACCTGAGTCCATGAGATTTTTGCATTTCTTTCGCAAAGTCCTCTTTTCGTTACAAAATTGAAAACCCCACCTTTTCCTTCTTCATTTCCCGGATACCAGTTTTGTACGGTAGAATATTTAATTTCAGCATCATCCATTGCGATCAGCTCAACAACCGCTGCGTGAAGCTGATTTTCATCTCTTGACGGAGCTGTACAGCCTTCAAGGTAAGAAACATAACTTCCTTCATCTGCAATGACAAGTGTTCTTTCAAACTGACCTGTTCCTGCCTGATTGATTCTGAAATAGGTTGATAATTCCATCGGACATCTTACGCCTTTCGGAATGTAGCAGAAACTTCCGTCGGAAAATACTGCGGAATTAAGAGCTGCATAGAAATTATCTCCTCTCGGAACTACTTTTCCAAGATATTTTCTTACTAAATCAGGATGGTTTTTAATCGCTTCTGAAATGGAGCAGAAAATAATTCCTTTTTCCATTAACGTATCCTGAAACGTTGTTTTTACAGAAACGGAATCCATTACGATGTCTACCGCAACTCCTGAAAGTCTTTTCTGTTCTTCGATGTTGATTCCTAATTTTTCGAATGTCTTCAGCAGTTCAGGATCTACTTCGTCCAGACTTTCCAGTTCAGGTTTTACTTTTGGTGCAGCATAATATTTAATTGCCTGAAAATCGGGCTTTTCATATTTAATGTTTGCCCAGTCCGGCTCCGTCATTTTCTGCCAGATTCTGAAAGATTCCAGACGCCATTCCGTCATCCATTCAGGCTCTTCTTTTTTAGCAGAAATTGCACGGACGATGTCTTCATTTAAACCCGTTGGAAAATCTTCGTAATCGATTTTTGTTTCCCATCCGAATTCGTATTTTTTATTTTCCAGATCGACTCTTAGATCGTCTTCAGTATATTTATTCATTATTTTTTTTTAAGATTTTAGAAGACAGATTTCAGATCTGATTTTTTATCTACATCTGAAATCTGCATCCAATGTCTTTTTTACAAAGAAAAACTCTCACCGCATCCGCAGGTTCTGGATGCATTCGGATTGTTAAAAACAAATCCTTTTCCGTTTAAACCTCCTGAATATTCAAGAGTGGTTCCAGCCAAATAGAGGATTGATTTTTTATCTACAATAATTTTGATATCATTGTCTTCAAAAATCTGGTCGGCATCTGTTTTTTCGTTGTCAAACTTCAGTACATATTCTAAACCAGAGCATCCTCCGCTTTTTACTCCCACTCTTATATAGTCTTCAAAAGGCTTAAAACCATCTTCTGTCATCAGCTGAATGGCTTTTGCTTTTGCTTGATCTGATACTTTTATCATTGTATTTATTTAGAATGATTTAATAATGCAAAAATACGAACTAATTTCCGCAATCTCAAATCGAAGATATCTATTTTAATGATTCTGTTCTTAATAGATGTATTTCGCGGATGAATTTATTGTTAAAAATGTTTAAAGTTTCCACAATAGAAACGCTTTAGGTAGTTTTTGATTTAACTTTGATCGGGATTTTAAATCTATAAATAAATAAAGATTTCACGGTTTTTTTGTGTAGTCTTTAAAATTACGGTTTACAAAAAAATATACTATAAATGAAAAAATTAGGCATTCTTGCTTTGGCTCTGTTCATGCAGACCGCTTTTGCACAAACCAACAGATTTGTATATCAGGTGACGATGAAACCCGATGCATCCAATAAAAATGATACCAAAACAGAAAATGCGTATCTGGATATTTCTCCGGAAAAATCTGTTTTTTATTCCGAAAACAGAATTAAAAGAGATTCTGTCATTCAGGCAGCCATACAAAGTGGAGGAGCAAGAGGTTTTAACAGAGATCAGATGGAAGCTTTACGGTCAAACATCAATTATTCTATTGAAAAAGATAAGAAAAGCCAGAAAATGACCTTCAAAGACAGAATCGGAAGAGATATTTATACTTACGAGGAAGACCGTCCGATCAACTGGAAAATTGCTTCAGAAACCACAAAAATCGGAGATTATAAAGTTCAGAAAGCAGAAACAGATTTTGGAGGAAGAAAATGGACGGCGTGGTTTACCACAGATCTACCTTATCAGGACGGACCATACAAATTCGGCGGACTGCCCGGACTTATCGTGAAAGTAGAGGACGATAAAGGAGAATATTCTTTCGATTTGATGAAAAATTACAAAATCGCAGATTTCCCAACAATGAATCAGTTCGGAAATATCATTAAAGTGAAAAGAGACGATTATGTAAAACAGCAGAAAAAATTCATGGCAGATCCGATGTCATTTATGACACAGGGCGGCGGAATGGGTGCGCCGGTGAGAATTGACGGTGGTGGCGGAAACCGTGGCGGCGGTGGATTCGGTGGAGGAAATTCCGGGGATTTCAGAAAACGTATGGAAGAAAGAGTAAAAGAGGAAGCAAAAAGAAACAGCAACCCCATAGAATTACAATAAAAAATTAACCCTGAAGATTGGTTCTTCAGGGTTTTTATTTGGCTGATTAAATAATTATTTCAAAAGCTGGTTAAAAGTATCTCCCTGTCGGATGTCTCCGGTATTGTATCCTTTCATAAACCATTCTTTACGTTGCGCAGATGATCCATGCGTAAAGCTTTCCTGATTAACGTATCCCTGTGATCTTCTCTGGATATTATCATCACCTACCGCTTCAGCCGCTTCAATAGCCGACTGAATATCTCCGGGTTCCAAAATGTGCTTTTCAGCATCTGTTCTTCTTGCCCACACTCCTGCGTAAAAATCTGCCTGAAGTTCTGTGGCAACAGAAACTCTGTTCATTTCTGCTTCAGAATACTGTCCGCTTCTTCGTAGCTGATCCACTTTTTGCGTTGTTCCTAAAAGCGTCTGAACATGATGTCCCACTTCATGTGCCAAAACATACGCTACCGTAAATTCCGTTACTTTAGCGCCGAATCTTTGTTGAAGTTCATTAAAAAAGCTCATGTCCATATAAACAGACTGATCTGCAGGACAGTAAAAAGGTCCCATTGCAGACTGTGCCACTCCGCAGCCGGATTGTGTGGTTTCCGAAAAAAGGATAATTTTCGGTGGAGTGTACTGCATTCCGTTTTCCTGAAAAACCTGATCCCAAGTCGTGATGTTCCATTTTCCCATCATGTCTACCATTTCTCCGATTTTTTTGTCTTCCGCAGTCAGTTCTCTCTGCTCCGTTCTCGGAGATCCGGCACCCGCTCCCGAAGAAAGAATCGAGGAAGGATCACCTCCCAAAAAGAATATAATTGCAGCAATAATAAGCGTTCCCAGTCCGCCTCCTACAACGGCTCCGCCGCCAAGTCCGCGTCTGTCTTCCACATTACCGCCTCTGTCGTCCGTCCATTTCATAGTTTGTATTTTTTATTTGTTGGTAAATTTAAAAATTTAAACCGTACAATTTTTGTGCGGATTATGATATTTTCAAAATATTTATCGATTCAGCTGATTTTTTTTCAGCCAGAAAGAAGTCGACTGATATGCTGAAATCGTTGCATCCACCATCGGCTTATTCTGTTCCTTTTCTTTTAAAGGATTTTCATCAAAATAAATATTAAATTCCGGAGCGAGATTGTTTTTCTGCTGAACCAAAGCGTATTGCTTAATTTTTCTTAAAGGAGAAATAACCGTTAAATAATTATCTTTTACAAATCCTAAATCCTGATAGGTTGCTACATAAGCTTTCGGCTGAAATTCTTTGCTGAAAACATCCTGCCCTAAAAATTTCGATTGATAACTGAAGTTCAGCAGACCTAAAACAGTCGGCATCACATCGATCTGAGACATGGTTTGGGTAAATTTCTGCGGCTGGATAAATCCTTCCGAGAAAACCATCGCAGGAATTCGGTATTTATCCATCGGAAGTTCTGTATCTCCTGCACTGGAAGCGCAATGATCTGCAATGACCACGAAGACCGTGTTTTTATACCAATCCTGTTTTTTAGCCATTTCGAAGAATTTTTTCAAAGCATAATCTGTGTATTTTACACCGCCTTCACGGGATTTCGCATTTCCGGGGATATCAATTTTTCCTTCAGGATAGGTAAAAGGTCTGTGGTTGGAAACCGTCATCCAGTGATTGAAGAACGGCTTTCCGGATTTTGCTTCGGCATTCATGGTTTGGATGGCTTTTTTTGCCATATCTTCATCAGCAACGCCCCAAACGTTTGCAAACGTAATTTCTTCCGGCTTGAAATTATTTCTGTCGACAATGTCATAACCGTTTCCGGCATAGAAATCCTGCATATTATCGAAATAGCTGTACCCTCCGTACAAAAATTTTACATCATATCCTTTTGATTTGAAAACACTTCCTGTGGTAAATTTATTTTTGTTGTTCTCTCTTTTAATAATGCTTTCTCCGGCAGTAGGAGGAATGCAGAGCGTTAACGCTTCAAGACCGCGGACGGTTCTGTTTCCGGTAGCGTAAAGATTGGTAAACATTAATGATTTATCGGCCAGACTGTCTAAAAAAGGAGTGATTTTCTGTGTATTTCCATAATGTGCTAAAAAATCTGCGGATAAACTTTCAATAGAAATTAAGACGACATTTTTTTTCAGTTCCGGTTCTGCAGAAACAATATTTCTTTTCAGGACAGGTGGAGTAAACTGGCTCAAAAAGTTTTTTTCTGCCTGACTCTGATTGATTTCAGGGTAAAACTGAAAATAATCCAGCTCGTTGTGGGTAAATGCCCAATAGAATTTCGGAAGACCGTTTGCCTGAATTTCTTCTTCAAAAACGCTGTTTCCTTTCATTTTTGTAGTGAAATTCAATCCAAATAAGCTTACTCCGATCAAAAGAATAAACGATCCCAGTAAAATAAATTTCTGCTTCAGATCCGGAAGATCCAAAAGCTCTTTTTTAGTTCTTTTAAAAATGAAAAATGTGATCGAGAGTGTTACCAGAAAAATTACTGAGAAAAGAGGAACCACAGGGTAGCTTTCCATGATGTTTCCTATTACTTCATTGGTGTAAATGAGATAATCTACCGCGATGAAATTGTACCTCAATCCGAATTCATTATAGAAGAAATATTCGCTTACTGCGTTGAATACGATGAGTAGAACGTACAGAAAAAGCGTTATGAAATAAAGTACATTCCGTATTTTCAAACGTTGTTTCGGAAGGAAAAGCATCAGCGCGAAGCTGATAATTTTTAACCCGATAAAAGCCAGCGCGATTTCTGCGACCGAGCCCCCGTATTGTTTGAATATATTGTTAGGAATCAGAAGGATGTACAGAAAAAACAGGACTAAAATCCCCAAAATGATCTGTCCGTAAGGTTTCTGATATTTTGAATTGGATAGAAATAAAAAATAGAGGGCTAAAAAAGTGCTGGCTAAAATAAAAACCAAAGCATCATTGAGAGCACCCACCAAAATTATTTTTAACACTTCAAACACTCCAAAACTTGCTGTGGTAATGGGATGGAAGAAAAATACAATCCTTATGATTAAAGAAATGATAAGGTAAAAGATTCCTAAATAAAGGAATGGTTTTGTTTTCTGAACAAACATTGTTATGATTTGAATATGAATTCTTACAAAAATAAGTATTGAATATTATTTGAGCGCATAATTTTTAAAAATACCACAATATATATTCGGGAGATAACTTTCTGGGACAAAAAAAGAACTATTGAAGAATAGTCCTTTTTAAATATTTTTCAGTTCGGAAAATTACGAATTTCCAAATCCGATGTTCCCTTTTCTGCCCGAAAGGTTCTTTTTAAAATCAATCATCTGCAAAGCCGTAACGGCAGCTTCAACCCCTTTGTTTCCAAGATCGCCGCCGCTTCTTGCAATCGACTGCTCTTTCGTATCGTCCGTTAAAACACAGAAAATAGTCGGAGTATCTGTGAGAACATTACAATCTTTAATTCCCTGTGCAACCGCCGAACAAACGTAATCGAAATGAGGCGTTTCTCCACGGATCACACATCCGATCGCAATTACTGCGTCAAATTTTCGCTCTTTACAAAGCTGCATACTTGCGTAGCTTAACTCAAAAGCTCCCGGAACCGGAAAAAGAGAGATTTTTTCAGATTTTACTCCTTCTTTTTGAAGGATTTCCAGAGCTGCATCACGAAGATTGTAGGTTACAAAATCATTCCACTCAGAAAAAACAATGCCGATAGAAAAATCATCGGCATTGGTTATGTTAAGTGGCTTGTAATCAGAAAGATTAACTGTTGCCATTGTTTAGTAATATTTAGTCATTTCAATATAAGAATCAGACATTCCGTTGTCGTAGTCCTGATATTTTTCGTCAATTGTTGCAAAATACTTTTTAGCTTCTGCATTTTTCTTTAATCCTAAAGCCAAGATACCGGCTTTTCTCGTAAAATAATACGTTGTGTAAGGATCGTCTGAAGCTGAAGCCGCTTTGTCTAATAACTGAAGTGCTTCATCATTTTTGTTAAGACCGGATTTTGCATCTGCCATCGCTCCGTATTTCATTGCCATCAATGTTTTGTTGTCGGATGAAAAACTATCTAAAAGATCATAAGCTTCCTGAAATTTACCTTCTTTGAATTTCACCAAACCTGCGTTGTAAGCAGAAAGCTTTCCTACGTTGGTTGCAGAATATTCGTTATAAGTTCCTAAGAAACCCGGATTTGCAGCAGATTTTCCGCCTAAAGCCTCTTTATCTTTACCGTCAGCAAGATTTTTCTGAGCAGCCAGGAAACTTTTTACAGCTTCTGCATTTTTAGGAGTTACAACAAATTGCTTGTAACCGAAGAAGCCCAGAACTCCTAAAATAAGTAGTCCGAAAACAATTCCCAAAGGTTTTGAATATTTCTCAAGGAACCTTTCTGTGTTTAAAGCTTCTCTGTCAAGATCTTTAAAAAACTCAACAGTTTCTTTACCTTCCTGCTCGTTTGTAATTTTTGCCATAAATTATTAAAAATTGAAATGCAAATTTAATTGTTTCTGAATGATTTACAAAATACTTTGTGTGTATTGTTGATTTTATTTGAATAATTAAAGGAAATTATTACAAGTGAATGAGTGAATTGTGAATAGTTAATCATGAAAAATGCTCCGGAAAACGAATTCCAGAGCATTTTGTCCTATTTTTTGAAATTTAATATTCTAAAATATTATAGATTTCTGAATTAAACTTTTTCAGTTTTTCTTTGCCTTTTAAATCTTTTAATCCAATTAGAAAACTGAATTGGGAAACGGTTGCGCCTTGTTTCTCAACCAATTTAGCGGCAGCTTCAGTTGTTCCTCCGGTTGCTAAAAGATCATCATGAATCAAAACTCTTTGTCCGGATTTTAACTGTCCTTCACGGGTTTCAATCACAGCACTTCCATATTCGAGATCATATTCTTCTGAAATAACGGGTGGCGGAAGTTTTCCTGCTTTTCGGATTAAAATGAAAGGAACTTCTAATGCAACGGCGATGGCAATCCCGAAAAGATAACCCCTGCTTTCAATTCCGCACACCGCATCTACTTTTCCTTTGCTGAATTGTACCAGATCTGCAATCACCTCTTCATACAGTTTCGGGTTCAGGAAAATAGGAGAGATGTCCTTAAACTGAATCCCCGGAATCGGAAAATCAGGTATATTTTCAATGGTTTCTTCCAGTTTTGTGATAAGCTGCTGCGATGCCATTTTTTACGGATTGATTTTGTAGCTGGAAATTTTCCAGTCTCCGTTTACGTTTTTAAGTCCGAAAGTTGCTTTCAGCGAAGTTGTTTTTCCACTTTTATCCGTTACATCATACGTTGCATTTACACTTGCAGAAGTTGCATTGGAAGCATTCGTGGTGATGTTTTTTACGCTTACATTTTTCACCGAACCAAATCCTGAAGTCGGGTTCGAGAATGACTCATAGCTTCCCCAATTCGGGTTACTTGCAGAATTATATGCAGCTTTTAAGTTTTGAGCGCTTACGTTATTTAAAAATCCTGAAACCGTGCTTTTTGGATCTGCAGCCGGTTGTTTAGGTGCTGCAGGAGTTGTTGGAGCTGTTGCATTCGGATCTGTTGCAGAAGGAACGGTCGCATTCGGATTGTTCGGATCGATTACGGCAGGATCCTGAATAACTGCTGTTGAATCTACTTTCGGTGCAGCCGGAACTTTCAGTAAAAGAGGATTTACATCCAATCCGATTTTTGTCATTTTGAAAGTTTTCGCAGTTGTTTTTACAGAAACCGTGATATCGATTTTATTATCAACAACCTTAGCAGCAGGAAGTGAAGAGAATTTTAAATTAAATCCTTTGAAATTGTTATCCTGCATTAAATTTTTAGCCGTGGAAAGCTTTACTCCATTGCTGAATACTTCCAGCGTTGCTTCCAGACCTGCTCCTGTAAAGGATACGGGATTTCCGGCGTTATCAACTAATCTCGGAACAATCTGAAGCGCAGTAGGAGCTCCGGTTCCGTCATCTCCTGTCGGTCTTGTGGTAATGCTCAATGAATTGGCTTTTACGTCATTCGAATCGCTTTCTTTAGCTTTGTCATTTCCGAAGATATTCATTTCTCCTAATGACGGTGGAGCTGTACTTGCCCATTCGATTCCGTTTTTTTGGGCTACCTGATCTGCCATTGCCATAATTTCCGGCACTTTTTTACCGTCAATCAACTGTCCTAAAGCTTTCAGTTCGGCAACATCGCCATCGGCTTCCACTCCGAAAGTTTTTAGGATGTAAAGCGCTTCGTTAAATTTAATCTGTTTAATGGTAGGTAAACTTGCGGTCATATCATTGATACTCGACTGCAAAGTTTTGGTATTGGTAGCATCTACATGATCTTTCTTGCATGCTGTAAAAAGCAACAGGCTGAAAATTAGTAGAAAAGAAAACTTTTTCATTTTTTTTCGGTTTACCACAAAAATAATAAAACCATTATTAATAGAGTATTTTATTTTTTATTTTGTTGTTCTTTTAGCTGATCTCTGAAAAACGAATTGAAAACAGTCTGCATATTCGGAAAAGATGAATCTTCCCAGTATTTTGTAGTATAGCTGCTTTTATTGGTATTCAAATTTACACTTTCGATATCTTTATCATTTCTGAATTCTATTTCTGCGGGATAAAAATTGCTGTAGTAAATCAACTGATTGTAGTCCGGTTCACTTTTGTGCTTTAATTTGATAAATCGAATATCGTTAAATTCCAGAAGATCTCTTAAGGTTTTATTGCTTTCTTTTTCGTAAGAAGCATTTGAGATTACTCTTACATCGTAAAAACGGTATCCTAAAAAGTTTACTTCTTTTTCCTGTAAAGCACTGTGAGCAATTTCGATCTGATCTTTTCGGTCACCTTTCAGTTCTTTAATGACGGCATTTCTTTTTTTAAATTCCTGAATATTTCCAACGTCTTTCATCTCAGGTACATTCATCATTTTGCCATAATCAAAGGATGCTGTCAATTTTTTATCAACATTTTTGTCTTCAATCCTGAATGCTCTGTATTGTTCTACATCGGCACTTTTCAGTTTTTTTGTTTCATTATCAAAAATGTAAGTAATGATTCCGTCTGTGTAGCAGTTTAACTTATTGTTTACGGTAACGTAAGAGTTAAAGTTTCCTTTTACAAAAATATATTTTGCGGGTTTATTATTTTTTATGATCACACGTTCGATATCTTTTATTCTGTCATCCACTTTAATGATTTCTTTGTCAAAATCTGCATAGGACAAAGTAGCGACAGACATATTATCGTAGATCAGCTGAAACTTTTCCTGATCCGGTTTTATGGATTGTTTGTCTATTTTTCCATCAATATCGGAGTAGGCTACAATACTTCCGTCTTTCCCAAATACCGAAATCTTAGGAAGTGGTTTATTGGTTTTTTCCGAAATGAAAGTGATGCTTTGTGCATTGACGAAATTTACAACGATTGTTAGAAATAATAACAGTAGATTTTTCTTCATGATTGATACAATTAATGTTTTTTTAGTTAAATCATTCTTTGATTATATGACAACGAAAACTTAAAAAGGTTGCATTGTTTTTTTTATTTCTGCACAAAAAAGCAAAAAAAGACTGATCATTATAATCAGTCTTTTTTGTTTTTATCTTTTTACAAATTCCTTAGAAAGGATATTCATAAATTTCAGATTCGTGAAGGTAAGGGTTACCTGTAGGGATCAGTTTAAGTTTAGATAATGCTGAAAGCACAGTGAACATAAATAATCCAACTACGAATAAGATTGCTCCTAAGATTAAGATAAATACTTCAGGAGTTTTCCAGTATGGTCCTACTGTTCCCGGCATTACCATATTGAAGTAATCTAAGATGTGACCACAAATTACGACTACTGCCATTGTTGTAACCACTTTGTAGTTTCTCTTGATGCTGCTGCTTACTAATACCAATAACGGTAATAAGAAGTTTACAATAAGCATTGGCAAGAAAGTAGGAGAGTAGTGCTGGAATCTTCCGAAGAAATAGTTAACCTCTTCCGGAATGTTTGCGTACCAGTATAACATGAACTGTGCAAACCATGTATACGTCCAAAGCATACTTGTCGCGAATAGGAATACTCCTAAATCGTGTAAGTGGTTATCGTTGAACTGTGGAAGGAATCCGTTTTTCTTTAAATAAACACTTAGAAGAATGATTACCGCAATACCACTTGAAAGGCAGCTTACCATTGAATACCAAATATACATAGTAGAATACCAGTGAGGATCAATAGACATCAACCAGTCCCAAGCCCAAGCTGCAGAAGCAAAACCGAAGAATGCGATATATCCTACTGCCCATCTGTAAAGCATTTGATATTCTACTCTTGATTTTGTTTCGTCTACTTTTTTAGACTGAGCTTTCAGTTTCCAAGCGAAGAAAGAAGCTCCTAATACATAGATGAAAGTTCTTACTGCATAGAAAGGGATATTTAAGAAAATTCTTTTTTCAAATAATATCACATCGAAATGAGCAGAATTTGGGTCTGTTAATTCCGGATCCATCCAATGGAAAAGGTGACCTTGGTGTGTGATGTTTAAAATCATTAAAATGATTAAAATAGCACCACCGTAAGGAATATAAGAAGCAATAGCTTCCATTACTCTTGTAATGATAATTGGCCAACCTGCATGTGCAGCGTGCTGAATAGAATAGAAGAATAATACGCAGCAGCTTACTCCAAAGAAAAATACAGCTACAAAATGTATTGCCGCTAAAGGCTGGTTATGAACCTGAAGAGTAGCATGCTCAAGGTGAGCTGCGTGATCCTGAGGTCCTACCATTTCACTAGAATGCGTAGGAGCTGTATGACCAGAAGCATGAACCGCTTCCATCATGTGTTCTATTTTTTCAGTAGTAATTCCTTTATTCATAAAGAAACCAACAGCAAAAAGAACTAAACCTACAACAAGAAGGATTATAGAAGTTGATTTTAATTTTGGTGAAAAACTATACATTTCTTTTCTTATTTTTTAGTTTCGGTAGTCATCGTTTCAGATTTCGCAGGGGCAGCTGCTGTCGTAGCTGTTGCTGCTGTAGCCGCCGCAGGTGCTGCCGCTCCTTTTTTGAAAGCATTCATCACATACATGGCAACTCTCCATCTGTCTCCGGCGTTTAGTTGTCCTGCATAAGATCCCATTGCGTTTCTACCGTTGGTTATTACATAATGAACAGATCCTACAGTAATATCTCTGTCTGCATAGTTTGGTACACCAGAGAATGCTCCGGACTGAACGATTGGTCCTTGTCCGTCTCCTCCGACACCGTGACAAGCTGAACAAGTTTTCTCGAAAAGACTTTTACCTCTTTCAAGATCTTTTGCAGCGTTTGCTGGGTTTAAAGGAGAACCCGTTACTGTTTTTGAAGCATCATAACCAGCATTGTATTCATCCGGTGTTTTTGGAAGTAATCCTTCTTCGAAAACACCATCTTTATTTTGAGCTACGGATCCTTCCACAGGAGAAAGACCTGTTGCAAAATTATTTTTAACAAAAGCAGGGATTTCATTTTCATGATCTGAATAAGCATCCTGAGCTTTCATCAATGGATCGTATGCTACCGGAAAATACATATCCGGGAAATAGACCAGCGGAGTATTCTCTTTTGGTCCGCAAGAGTTAAGTAAAACTGTTGTTAAACCTAAAACTGCTGTAATTTTTAATACATTCTTTTTCATTTTAAGCATCTTTAACAGTTATTTCTTCAACTCCAGTTTCAATAAGCAACTGCTTTACAGATTCTACATCTTCAGTTACAAATTCCATTAAGAATTTATCATCCGTTGTTCTTGGATCCGGGTTTTGTGCAGGCGCTCCGGGATACATTTTGTTTCTTACCAAGAAAGTTAATGACATCATGTGTGCTGCGCAGAATACCATAAGTTCGAACATTGGTACTACGAAAGCCGGCATATTGTGAGCCCAGTCGAAAGCTGGTTTACCTCCAATGTTCTGAGGCCAGTCGTGGTTCATTACATACCATGTAAGAGTAGCACCGATCGTAACTCCATAACAAGCGTAGATGAAAGCAGCATCAGAAATTCTTGTTTTCTTTAACCCTAAAGCTTTATCTAGTCCGTGAACCGGAAACGGAGTATAGACTTCGTTTATTTTGATTCCTTTATCGTTGAATGCTTTAACGCCGTTCATTAAATCGTCGTCGTCCGCATAAAGTCCGTATACAATTTTAGTGGTGCTCATCTCCTTCTTTTGCTTTATAAGTTTCACCTGAGATTTTCAAAATCGATTTTAATTCAGCCTGTGCAATTACAGGGAATGTTCTTGCGTATAATAAGAATAATACAGAGAAGAACCCGATTGTTCCTAAATATACTCCCACATCAATGATTGTTGGCTTAAACATCGTCCAAGAACCAGGCAGATAATCTCTGGAAAGGTTAATTACGATAATGTCAAAACGCTCAAACCACATACCGATGTTGATAATTAATGCAACAATGAATGTCCAGATAATATTCGTTCTCAGTCTCTTGAACCAGAAAGAAGCAGGAACAACAAGGTTACAGATAATTAGTGACCAGAAAGCCCACCAGTAAGGTCCAACAGCAGCACCAGGAGAAAGATATGTAAAATCTTCAAATCTTGATCCTGAATACCATCCGATGAAATATTCAGTTGCGTAAGCTACAGTTACCATACCACCCGTTAAGATGATTACGATGTTCATAATTTCGATATGATACATAGTAATGTAATCTTCAAGGTGACATACTTTTCTGGCAACTAACAATAGCGTCTGTACCATTGCGAATCCTGAGAAAATCGCACCGGCAACGAAGTAAGGAGGGTAGATTGTAGAGTGCCATCCTTTAATAACCGAAGTTGCGAAGTCAAAAGATACGGTAGTGTGTACTGAGAATACAAGCGGAGTTGCCAAACCTGCAAGAACCAAAGATAGTTCTTCGAATCTTTGCCAGTGTTTTGCTTTACCACCCCAACCGAATGCAAGGAAAGTATAAATTTTCTTAGTCCAAGGTGTCTTCGCTCTGTCTCTGATCATTGCAAAGTCAGGGATTAATCCCATGAACCAGAATACTGTTGATACCGAGAAATACGTAGAGATCGCAAATACGTCCCAAAGTAGAGGAGAGTTGAAGTTCCCCCAAAGAGAACCGAACTGGTTTGGTAAAGGGAATACCCAATATCCTACCCAAACTCTACCCATGTGGATAACCGGGAAGATTGCCGCCTGTACAACCGCAAAGATTGTCATCGCCTCTGCAGATCTGTTTACAGACATTCTCCATCTCTGTCTAAATAATAATAATACCGCTGAGATTAGGGTTCCGGCGTGACCGATACCAACCCACCATACGAAGTTAGTAATATCCCATCCCCAGTTAATAGTTCTGTTTAGTCCCCATGCTCCAATACCTGTTCCGATAGTGTAAGCGATACATCCGAATCCATAGATGAATAGAACTAAGGCTGCATATAATGAAATCCACCATAATTTGCCTGCTCTTTCTTCGATAGGTCGTGCAATATCTTCCGTGATATCGTGATAAGTTTTGTGACCAATAATTAGAGGTTCCCTTATCGGAGCTTCGTAATGTCCTGACATTTTTTACCTATTTATTATTTAAACGTTATTTTTCTACTCTGTTTCTTACTTTAGTGTGATAGAACACATTTGGTTTTGTTCCGATCTCTTCCAGTAAATAATATCTTCTGTTTGAAGCATATTGCTTTCTCACTTCAGATTCTTTGTCATTCATATCTCCGAACTTGATTGAACCTGTAGAACAAGCTTTGGAACAAGCTGTCTGGAACTCTCCGTCCTTCACGATTCTATTCTCTTTTTTAGCTTCAAGAATAGTAGTCTGAGTCATCTGGATACACATAGAACATTTCTCCATAACCCCTCTAGTTCTTACCACAACATCCGGGTTCAGAACCATTCTTCCAAGATCGTTATTCATGTTGAAGTCGAACTTGTCATTCAGGTTATAAGTAAACCAGTTGAAACGTCTTACTTTATAAGGACAGTTGTTTGCACAATATCTCGTACCGATACATCTGTTATAAGCCATGTGGTTTTGTCCCTGCTTACCGTGTGAAGTTGCCGCTACCGGACATACAGTTTCACAAGGAGCGTGGTTACAGTGCTGACACATTACTGGCTGGAAGATTACATCCGGATTATCAGCCGGGTGATTCAATGCACCACCTTCTTTGTTGAAAGCTGTTCCGTATAATTCAGGAACTGCCATTCCTTCTTTCAATCCTTCGTATACTTCTACCTTCTGTCTTGCAGAGTAGTAACGGTCAATTCTTAACCAGTACATATCTCTGGACATTCTGATCTCTTCCTTACCTACAACAGGAACGTTGTTTTCTGCCTGACAAGCAATGATACATGCTCCACAACCAGTACAAGAGTTAAGGTCAATCGATAAGTTGAAGTGAGGACCATCGGTGTCATCAAATGCATCCCAAAGATCGATTTTTCTTGCAGGAAGTGCTCCACTGATGGTGTGGTATTCCAAAGGCTTATTCCATCCTTTGTGCTCATCATCAAATGCTACGTTTAAGAACTCAGCCAAAGGTACTTCTTTAGCGATTTCGTAACGTCCCATTAATGTATTCTGAAGCTGAATCCCTGCGAATTCGTGATCTTCTCCTGTTTTTTCGATCTTAACATTAGAAACAACTAAGTTAGAACCGTCAAATAAAGGATAAGCATTTACACCGGTGTCAGCTGTAGCTCCTGAGTTTTTCTTACCGTATCCAAGCGCAAGACCTACTGATCCGTCTGCTTGTCCCGGTTGTACGAATACAGGAACGTCTTTTATTGTTACTCCGTTTACAGTAAGGTTTACAAGAGAACCGTCTAACTGCATTCTTGCGTTAAGATCGTTATCAATACCCAATCTTTCTGCGTCTTTCGGAGACATTGTTAAATAGTTATCCCAAGACATTCTTGTAATTGGATCCGGTAATTCCTGCAACCAAGGGTTGTTTGCCTGAGTTCCGTCTCCCATTGCTGTCTTCGTATACAATACCAATTCTAAATCTGAAGCTTTGAAACCGCTTACTTCAGCAACAGCCTGTGCACCGTTTCCTCCTGCGTACGATAATGTTGTCGCATTTGAAGAAGCATTGATACCGTTATATAAAGCTTTGTTGAAAGAAGTTGCTCCTAAGATAGAAGAGGCATTTGCCTTTAAATAATCATAATAATTATTAGCAGCATTGTTTTTACCATTCTTCCAAACCAATAAAGATTCTTCAATCTGTCTTGATTTGTAGATTTTCTGGATCGTAGGCTGCATTAATGAATATACTCCTGTCTGTGGTTCAAGATCTCCCCAAGATTCAAGCCAGTTGGCTACAGGAATTACAGCTTTCGCTGCTTTGTACATTTCATTTTTCTTATCTGCAACTGCAATTACATAAGGAACTTTAGATAACGATTTTTTGAAATCTTCTCCTTTGTGGTAAGAGTAAATAGGATCTACATTGTTTGCGATCAATACACCAACCTGTCCACCGTTCACCCATCCAAGGAATTCCTCGAATCTTGCTTTATCAAAATCTTTTAAGAAGTTGGCTTTCCCGGTGAAAGCTACTGATCCTAATTTTTGGTTAATTAAGTGAGCTAAAACCTGAGCTCCTTTAGAACCATCAGCGAAAACAACTGCTTTGCTTCCTTTTGCCAATAATTCTTTTGCGATTTCAGATGCAGCTTTATCAGAGGTACCACCGCCAACGATTGCGTTGTAAACTTCAACTAAAGTCTTGTTTACCTGGCTTGGTTTTAGTCTGATTCTTGAATCTGCGTTTGCTCCTGTTAAAGACATATTGGATTCAACCTGAATGTGTCTCAACATATTTTTTCCCGGAGTTCTTGCCACTGCGTAAGAAGATTCTAAACCTCCTGCGTTGTAATCTCCTAAGAAGTCAGCCTGGAATGCAACCACCAATTCCGTTCCTTTAAGGTCGTAAACAGGCAATGCTCTTGTTCCGAAAACTTCCTGAGCTGCGTCTAATGCTGCAGCATAAGGATAAGCATCATAGGTTACTAATTCCGCTGTAGGATATTTAGCTTTAAAATCTGCAAATAATTTTTTGAAAGTAGGAGAAGCAAAAGAATGGGATAATAAAACGATTCTTTTACCTGCAGCTTTAGCTTCTTCAAGTCCTTTGATAACGAAACTGTCTACTTTGTCGAAAGTTTCGTCTTTCCCTTCAAATTTAGGCTGTTTTACTTTATCATTATCATAAAGAGAAAGTACACTTGCCTGAGCTCTTGCATTGGTTTTACCTAAATCTCCTGCTGCCGGGTTTGGTTCAATTTTGATAGGTCTTCCTTCTCTTGTTTTTACTAAAACACTTGCGAAATCGAAACCATCGAAATACGTCGAAGCGTAATAGTTAGGAATCCCCGGAATGATTTCATGCGGCTTTACCACATAAGGAATCGTTTTGATTACCGGAGCTTCACAGGCAGCCAATGTTACCGCTGCAGTAGAGAAACCTAATAGTTTTAAGAAATCTCTTCTTGAAGTAGCAGAACCGTTCTTTTCCGCATCATCAAGGAAATCTTCTACCGGAATTTCTTCCTGGAACTCTTTCTGAGCCAGCTTATTGTTTAAAGCCGGATCTTTAAGTTCGTGAATACTTCTGAATTGTATTTTGTTTGAAGCCATTTGATACTTCTAATTTTTAGTTATTAATAATGACATTTACCACACTCAAGACCTCCAATAGCATCTACCGTAATCTTACCACCATCTTTAGGGTACTGTTTTTTCAACTTGTCGTGTAGATTCTTGAAGTATTCTTTATTATAACCGTTGTTCATGTCAACTTCTGTAGTTCTGTGACACTCGATACACCATCCCATTGTAAAGTCGTTAGCCATTTGGACAACATTCATGGTGTCGATTTTTCCGTGACAAGCTTTACACACAACATCAATTTTGTTGTCAGGGTTCTTTTTGTTGAAAGAATTGATGATCGCCTGTTCACCTGCTACAACGTGCTGTGCGTGGTTGAAGTATACGAAGTCCGGCATGTTGTGGATTCTTGTCCATTCAACCGGCTGAGTTTTTCCTGTGTACTGTTGTTTTTCAGGATCCCAACCTGTAGCGGCATAGATTTTCTTGATTTCTCCGTCATAGAAAGCCTTATCTTTTCCTGGCTCCATGTAGTGATCTGCGTTGTATTCAGAAATTGTTCTGTGACAGTTCATACAAACGTTCATCGAAGGGATTTCGGATACTTTACCGTATTTGGCACTGGAGTGACACAACTGACAGTCGATTTTCTGTTCTCCTGCGTGAATTTTATGGGAGAAATAAATAGGCTGTTCTGGCTTATATCCTTTGTAAACCCCGATCCACATGATCCAGTTCCAGATTCCGTAAGTTGCCAGAAGTGCAAGGATTGCGATTAATCCCTTTCCTACATAGTGATATTTTGCATAGATTTCGCTGAAAGATTTTACTCTTGTTTCGTTAAGACCGGCTAAGTCGTCTGACTGACCCAATTTTACCAATTGTCTTAATTTTACCAAGATCCAAAACAATAGCGCTGCGATTGCTAAAAGTGAAATGATTACTACGCTTGTTGTAGTGTTGTTTGCCGGAGCAGCCTGATCAGTTGTTGCTGCTGTTGCTTTTGCATCATCCTTTTTAGGCTCTTCAGCCGGAGGATTTGAGGTGTATGCCAAGATATCGTTGATATCTTTTTCCGAAAGTTTTCCTTCAAAAACCTGCATCGCCGCTTTTCCATTTGCTTCGTATACTTCATTGGCATACTTGTCTCCGGAAGCTCTAAGTTTCTCATTGTTTGTTATCCATTTTTGAAACCAGTCAATGTCTAGATTTTGATCTTTTTTCAGTCTTGCAACTACTCCTCCCAGAGCAGGACCTACAAGTTTTTTGTCTAGTGCGTGACATGCAGTACAATTCGCTTTGAAAAGCTTTTCACCATTCTTAGGATCACCGTCCTGCCCGTAAATTGAAGCACTGGTCGATAGCAATAAGCCTATTGCGATCAACGTCTGTCTATAATGCTTTCTCCAACTAATCATTTAAATTATCTTATGTTAGTAAATATTGAACATTCAATCAATCCCGCAAAAATAATATATTTAACAGGAATTTAACGGTATATGGAAAGGGGAAAATGTCATTTCCTTTTAATTTGTAATTATTCTAAATAACCACGTTTGGTATAATTTTTTAATTTGTATAAATTTGCGGAAACAAGTTTAAATGAAAAATTTAATCAAAATAATTTCGGTGGTTTCTGTGCTTGCATTTTATGGTGTTGATGCACAACAGGTTGTAAAAAAAGATACTTTGTCGGGGACAGAGCTCACCATAACGATGGATGCTAAGGTAAATACTGCTTTGGAAAGTATCGAAGATAAATGCTCCAAAACAGCTTCGTCAGTTTCTTTACGAAGTGATGATGAGGATTATACTCCATCAAAACCTACTAAAATTTATGTTCCTAACAGAGAGCTTACCAACGCTGAAATATGCAGAAAAAACCCCAGAATTTTAGGCTTTAAAATTCAGATAACAACAGTGAAAAGTAATGAGGAAGCCAATGAGGTAAAAGCTTATTTCAGAAAGAGATTCCCTAACCTGAAGGTGGAAACAGATGCTTCTCTGAGACCGAATTATAAAATTCTGGCAGGAAGTTATTTCACAAAACAAAGTGCAGCTTCTGATCTTTCAAAGGTAAAAGAATATTTTAAATCGGCGGTTGCGGTGCAGTACAGAATTTTCTGTGCGGAAGCAAAATAATTTAAAATTATTCATACAAAATAAAAGCTGGGAAAAAATTATTTCTCAGCTTTTTTGTTATGTTTATAAAATTTAATTTTTCAGAAGAAGAAGTTAATTTTTAATAAAATTTATTTAAAAACCAAAAGAATTCTGTCATTCTTAAATAGTTATTCGTGATAAGATAAGCAAACAGAATGATGAAAACAGCTGTTAAAAACGATAATACTTTTGGCGATTCTTTATAAGCAAAAAACAGCCATCCAATTAATAGAGGATAAATAAAAACGAAATGACCTCCGTAGATGTAAGAAGTGTGAAGTCCGAAGCGCATAACGCAGTGAATGATAACATCAAACAGAAATGAAATCATTAAAACCTGAACGAGTTTATTTCTGAAATTTTTAAAATAACTCCAACAAATCAATGTCAGTAAAACAGCAATAAAAATATAGGGGATCCATGATGAATAAACGGTCATTATAATCCCTTTGTAATGATAGCCGCTCATATTGTGTTTGTCGCGGATCAGGAAATTTGAAAACAGAATATTTCCGCCAAAAAAGTACGAAAGAAT
The DNA here is from genome assembly GCF_037146035.1 of Chryseobacterium sp. MMO-72. Lineage (NCBI taxonomy): Bacteria > Pseudomonadati > Bacteroidota > Flavobacteriia > Flavobacteriales > Weeksellaceae > Chryseobacterium > Chryseobacterium sp. MMO-72. The sequence goes on along the minus strand of NZ_JBBCWG010000009.1, from coordinate 93,026 downwards.
CATATCCCAGGTCGGCGTGGAATTTACATTGGAAAATTTTTCATACTGTTCATTGGTTTTGCTGAAGATGTTTTCATAGTTGAAATTAATTCTGTTCAGATAAAGCAAAATGAAACATATGCAGGTAAAAACTCCTCTTAAAACTGCATTCCCGAGTTTTTTCCAGTCTTTAAAAAGGTTCTTTTCAAAAGCTACGGGTATGAAAACTTTTACAATATTTGTTACCGTTAAACCTCCTATGGTAATTCCAGAAAAAGCCAGTGCCAAAGCCGGAATTCTCTCTTCTTTTTTTAGTTTTATTGCGGAATAATGATTAAATAGCGTTAGAAGAAACAAGGTGTAGGTAAAATTTTCCGGCGTAAAAGAAAGGAGAATATTTGTTGAAAATGCTCCGAAAAACAAAATTAGTAATATGCTTAAAGTTAAAGGAAGCCGGATAATATTCTTGAGATATTTAAACACCTGAAGAACGCTTAGGCTTACCGCGAGATTACTCATCCAGGCTAAAGCAAAACGAAAATTTCCATCCATTTTGCCATTAGAGAAAAGTAAAGCCAATTCTCTAATCCAGTTAAAAAAATAATAAGAGAGGGGATGTCTCTCAAAACTTCCGCCCGTCATTACAATGGATTTATTATCAAAACTGAAATAAGCATCCCACGGAATTCTTGCATCAAAAATAATTTTATTATGAATCGCAATGTAGGATCCCATATATCCGTACGCAACGAGAAAAAACAGAAAAACAATAAGCTCAACTCCGGTAGACGGAAAAAGCAATTTAAAAAAACCGATAAATTTTGTTTTGAATTTTGACACCTGCAAAAACTTTCTGCAAAAGTAAAATAAAAAACCCACCAATTCTGATGAGTTTTTGTATTGATTTTTATGATTTTAAAATTAAGAACTGCAGGACAGCATCGAGCATCCCGAAACGCCATCATAGCCAGAAGGTCTTTTCACTGAAAATTCAGGATAAATAGTGTGGTAAGGATTTTCTAAAGCGTGAGTCAGTTTAGTAAGCAAATCGGTTTTACCGTTATTAATTTCTTCAATGCATTGATACAGCAGATAATTCCTAAGAATAAATTTAGGGTTGGTTTTATGCATTATTTCCAAAGATTTTTCTCTTGAGATAATATTTTTTTCTAACCTTGACTGATATGTTTTAATAAAATCCTCCAGTTTCGAAAGCTTTTCATCATTTAAAAATGTGTAAGAAACGTTTTCAAATTGTTGTCTGAGATCTTTTTGGTCATCATATTTTTCAAGCTCATTGAAAAATAAAGTGTAATCTAGCTGAAGATACTGCATCAGACTTTGCCATGTGGTAAAGAATTTTTCATCGCTTGTTAGTAACTGATCAAAACCAAATTTTCTGCACAGCATTCTGTCGTGCGATTCCCAGAAATAGCTTCCGTAATCATTTAAAACATCTTCCAGAAATTTTTCATCTTTAATTAAAGGATGAAGGGCATTTGCCAATTGCCATAGGTTCCATTGGGAAATCTGTCCCTGTTTTCCGAAAGCATATCTTCTTCCGGGAAGATCGGTGGTATTCGGTGTGAAATTTAAATCGTATTCATCCATCATCGAATAAGGTCCATAATCGATCGTTAAGCCTAAAATCGACATATTATCTGTGTTCATTACTCCATGAACAAATCCTACACGATACCATTCCACCATAAGATCGGCAGTTCTGCGGCATACATTTTCGAAGAAATCTTTATACTTCTGAATTCCTTCCGAAGAAATTTCTTTGAAATAATGATCAATGGTATAATCTGCAAGTTCCTGCAATGTTTTGTATTCCTGTTGGGCAGACATCAATTCAAAATGACCGAAACGTAGGAAGCTTTCTGCGATTCTGATGACTACCGCTCCTTTTTCCAGTTCCGGATTTCCGCTGTACATGATATCTCTTACGACGTCTTCTCCGGTAAATACTAAACTCAATGCTCTGGTTGTAGGAACTCCTAAGTGAAACATGGCTTCACTCATTAAATATTCTCGAACAGATGATCTTAAAACAGCTCTTCCGTCAGCGTGTCTGGAATAAGGGGTTGCGCCGGCTCCTTTCCACTGTATTTCGTTTCTGTTTCCTGAATTGCTTTCAATTTCTCCGGCAAGAATGGCTCTTCCGTCTCCTAATTGTCCTGCCCAGTTTCCGAACTGATGTCCTGCATAAGCGGTGGAGTAGGTTTTGATATTTTCGGGGAGATTAGTTGCTGCAAGAAAATTAAGATCTTTATCCTCAAATTTTCCAAGTCCTATTGCTTCTGAAAGTTTTTTGTTGAAAGCAATTAATTCAGGGTTGTTAAAACCTACTGGCTCAACGGTGGAGAATAAGACTTTGGGCGTGTTTCTCTGTAGGGTATTACCTGAGAAATCTCCTGGAAATTTTTTTATAAAGGGTTGCTGTATATTTTCGATATTCATCCTTCAAAGGTATAAATTAAAAAGAAAAGACCTTCCAAATGATTGAAAGGTCTTGTGTATTTCTAAAAAAGAATTTATTTATTATTGAAGTCTATGTCTTCCCCCGTATTCAGGTTTTCGTTTACATTTTCTTCTTTTTTACCCGGTGTTTTCGGTCCGCTTGGATCTGCCGGTTTCGGATTTTTAATCTCATCAAGCGTCTGTAATCCGCCATCATCTCCATAACCTGCTCCTAATCCTTTAAGGTTTGAACAGCCGTCTTTCCACTCCGAAGGTTTTACGAATTTATCATCCGGAGAGATTTTTAAGCTTTTATCTGCCCATACTTTCTTCATATAGATTGCCCAGATTGGTAATGCCATTTTAGCTCCCTGTCCTTCTCCGGTTCCGTAGAAGTGGGTGGCTCTATCTTCCCATCCAACCCATGCTCCGGTTGCCAGTTTCGGTACGATTCCCATAAACCAACCGTCTGAGTTGTTCTGGGTTGTTCCTGTTTTACCGGCGATTTCAATGTCTTTTGAAATTCCTTTTCTTCCTAACTCTCCTGAAGCGGTTCCGTACTGTGCCACACCTTTCATCAGTTCGATCATGGTATAAGCGTACAGCGGATTCATCACTTCTTTAGGTTCTACATTTACTTCCTTAATTACGCGGCTGTTGGCATCTTCAATTCTCCAGATCATTTCCGGTTTGTTGTAGTTACCATAGTTTGCAAAAGTACTGTAAGCTCCAACCATTTCGTAGATGGTAATATCCGAAGCTCCTAAAGCCATTGGTAAGCTTGTGGAGATTTCTTCTGTTACTCCCAAATCTCTCGCGGTTTGTATTACGCTCTGTGTTCCCGTCATTTCGGCAAGACGAAGCGCAACAGGGTTTTGTGAGTGCGCCAATGCATCTTTTAAAGTAAGCATTCCGCCTCTTCCCGGAACACGATAGTTTCCTTTTGTAAATGTTGCATTAGATATCGTAGAACAAGGTGTTAAACCTAATTTCATAATTGCAGTTGCGTAAACGAAAGGTTTAAATGTTGAACCTACCTGTCTTTTACCCTGCTTAATGTGGTCATATTGGAAATGCTGCCAATCGATTCCTCCAACCCATGCTTTAATTTCTCCTGTTCCCGGAATTACAGACATCAATCCGGCCTGCGCCACTTTCTTGTGCCATCTGATAGAATCCCAAGGAGACATTTCTACTTCTTCTTCTCCAGCCCACGTAAATCTTGAGGTTTTAACAGGTTTTTTAAATTCCATTAGAATGGAATCTTCCGGCATTCCGTCCGCTTTAAGAAGCTTATAACGTCCTGTTCTTCTCATTGCCTGAAGCATCAGATCATTCACCTGCTTGTCATTCAGGTAATAGAACGGCCAGTTTTTTCTTCCTCTCTGTTCAGCATCAAATCTTTTCTGAAGATCCGTTAAGTGCTCTCGAATTGCCTCTTCTGCATATTTCTGCATCTTGGAATCCAGAGTAACGTATATTTTTAACCCGTCTTTATAAAGATTTAGTTTCTTGCCGGTTTCTTTTTCGTAATCGTCAAGATATTGGTCTATTTCCTTTTTCAGATAAAACTTATAATAGGCTGAATAATCATCGTTAATATTTTTAATTGGATGATAATCTATACTTATAGGTGTTGCTACTGCTTTATTAAAAGTTTCCTGATCTAAATATCCTGTTTTAAGCATCTGATCCAAAACAACATCCCTTCTTGCTTTTGCTCTTTCGGGATTTCTCATAGGGTTGTTTTTTACGGGATTTTCAAGCATGGCAACAAACATTGCGGCTTCCGGTAATGTAAGCTCAGAAGTTTTCTTATTAAAATAGATCTTCGATGCCATTTCAATTCCGTTGGCATTATACAGGAAGTCAAATTTGTTAAAGTACAGTGTAACAATTTCTTCCTTGGTATATCTTTTTTCAAGACTTACGGCAACAACCCATTCTTTCAGTTTTTGAAAAACAGCTTTTATTTTATTATCAGCTCTTTTTCCTGTGAACAGCAATTTTGCCAGCTGTTGTGTAATGGTAGAACCTCCACCACGACCTCCACCAAAAACCACAGCTCTTGCAACTGACTGTAAATCAATTCCAGAGTGTTCTTTGAAGCGCTCATCTTCTTTAGCCTGTAAAGCATAGATTAAATAAGGCGGAAGATCTTTATAAATAATAGGCTGCGTTTTCTCTTTTTCAAATTTACCCAAAAGAACCCCGTCTGAAGAGTAGATTTGTGAGGCAACATAAATGTCGGGATTTTCAAGTTCCTTTACATCCGGCATTTCTCCAAGAAACCCCTGCGATACAGCAAAGAAAAGCCCTGAAATTCCTAAAACCAAAGCAAAGAATCCGATCCAGATAAATTTTACCCACCTTTTCCAGGTAGTATCTTTCTTTTTAGGTGGAAGAGGGAAGGTTTTCCCTTTATTCCCAGTATTTTGTTTGTTTACTTCCATTGATGATTACGGTTTAGCCGTTTCTATTTTTACTCCAATGTCTTCAATTCCCGGAAGGTTGTCGTTTCTCATTGCCTGAGTAAGACCAATTTCATATTTTCCCTTTGCCGGAAATTTATAATTCAGTTTATATTGAAACAAAGTTTCCTTTGTGTCCCCAAAACCTGTCCCGAGCCATTCTCCGTTTGGTTTTGCCAATACATAATTCAACGTATCGGTTTGCTTTTTCTTACTTTGAAGGTCGGTGAAATTGACGATGAACCTTATATTGCTGTAAGGATAATCGTCGTTATTTCTTACAACAAATATAATATTTTTCGGATTTTGAGGATCTGAAATTTCAAGATTAAATTTTTGTTCACTTTTCTTGTTCCATTTATTATCAACGGAATTCATAAAAACTTCTCCTTCGGTGGAAGAATTACAGCTAAAGAAAAGAATAAGTGTAAATAATCCTAAAATTTTACGCATTGTTATCTTTTTTTGGAGGAAACTTCTTTTTAAATTTCTTTTTATTTGGGTTTGGTTTTTTCTCAATTTCAGCACCTGTGGTAGCAGCTTCTGCTTTTTCCAACTGGGCTTTCGGCTGTTGAGACTTTTGCTGTCTCGGTTGGTTATTATTAGAATTTGCTTTTGGATTTTGCTGTTGTTTTTCCTGTCTCGGAAGCTTTTCAGCAGATTTTTCACTTCTTTCAGGACGTTCCTGTCTTTCAGGTCGGTTGTTGTTCTTCTTCTGACCTTGCTGATTTTGGTTATTCTGATTGTTGTTATTCGGTCTGTTCTGATTTTTATTCCTGTTTCCTCTGTTCTTCTTTTCGAAACGGTCTACATTATTTTCCTGAATCAAATCAATGCTTGCAAAAGGCGTTTCCGGCTGCTTAAGATCTTCCAGCGGAAGTATTTTCTCGCCACGTTTATTTTTAGAAATCAGTTTTTTAACCAGATCGATATCAAAATCGTACCATGCAATTGAATTTTCTACATAAGCAAACCACATTTTCTTTTTGAAAACGTCGATTTTAATACAGAAAGCTCTTCCTTTTTCGGTATCCAGAGTGGTAGAAGAAGAAGGGAAATTACTTAAAGCATCAAGATAACTGTCGAGTTCATAATTTAGACAGCATTTTAGCTTACCGCACTGTCCGGCAAGTTTCTGAGGATTGATACTCAGTTGTTGATATCTCGCCACATTGGTATTTACAGACCTGAAATCTGTTAACCATGTGGAGCAGCAAAGCTCTCTTCCGCAAGATCCGATTCCGCCTACTTTTGCGGCTTCCTGTCTGAAACCGATCTGTTTCATATCGATTTTTGTACGGAAAGCTCCGGCATATTCTTTAATCAGCTGCCTGAAATCCACACGGTTATCTGCGGTATAATAAAAAGTAACTTTAGAGGCATCCCCCTGATATTCCACATCGGTTATCTTCATTTCAAGACCCAGTCTGTGTGCAATTTTTCGGGCTTCTATTTTTACGTTATCTTCTTTTTTTCTTGCTTCCTGCCATACTTCCAGATCTTTCTGATTGGCCTGTCTGTATATTTTTAGTGCCGATTCTTCAGAACATTTCTTCTTTTTCATCTGAATCTTTACTAATTCTCCGGTGAGACTTACCACACCTACATCATGTCCGGGACTCGATTCTACTGTTACTACACTACCTATATGTAACGGGATATTATTTACATTTTTATAAAACGATTTTCTGTCATTTTTAAATCTAACTTCTACAAAATCGCATCGGTTCGGTGCGGGATTGTTGATGTTAGAAAGCCAGTCAAAAACACTTAATTTATAACTATTACCACAGGTATTTACATTTTCACAGCCATTCGCGGTTTTCTTGGGTCCGCAAGAATGTGCAGAATCGCCGGATGTCTTACATCCACAACTCATATATTATATATTTAATTTGCAAATTTATGATTTTTATCTTTATGAGGTCTAAAATAATCAAATATTCGGGAATCCCTTTGTTTAAAACTAAACAAAATGAGATGCGTGCGAAATAAATCTGCTTAATCGTTTAATAATGATAATCTTAGATATGATCTTACTTAAAGTATTATTTTAAACATAATTTTCTTTTGCATTGACGTTTAAAATTTTATGATTTATTAACAGATGTAACCAAAATAATTTTATATTTGGGTTATATAATAATAGTCTATGAAAAAAATAGTAATATCAACAGCTTTATTGGCAGGCGTATTATCTTATGCAGGAGGCTTCAGAGTTTCTCTTCAGGGGGTAAAACAGTTGGCAATGGCTCATACCAGTGCACACGCTGAAGATGCAAGTGTAACGTTCTTCAACCCTGCAGGTATGTCATTTATTCCTTCAAAACTAAGTGTTGCAGCAGGTGGATTCGGTATCAATTCTAAAGTAACGTATCAGAATCTTTCGACACTGGAATCTTATTCTACAGACAATCCTATGGGAACACCTATTTACGCTGCTGTAGCTTATAAGGTTTTAGATAACCTTTCTTTAGGGTTTAACTTTTCAACACCATACGGTAGTTCTGTAAAGTGGCCGGATAACTGGGCCGGAAAGGAAATCGTGCAGAATATTGAGCTGAAGGCATTCTATTTTCAGCCAATGGTTTCCGTGAAATTATCTCCTTGGGTGTCCGTAGGAGCAAGTTATATTTATGCTAAAGGAACTGTAGACTGGACTAAAGCAGTTACGCAGTTAGGCGGTAATTTAAATCTAAAGGATGATAAAGCTTCTGGACATGGTTTTGGACTAGGCTTCTATTTCAGACCTGAAGAAAAACTTGATGTAAGTATTGCTTACAGATCACCGGTTTACATGAATGCAGATAAAGGAAAGGCTACATTTAATATTTCTCAGGCGTTGTACTCCTCAGTAAAGCTAGATGCTAACGGACAGGATAATTTTAAAGCAGTTCTTCCTTTGGTTGACGAATATACGATCGGGGTAACTTATAAAATAACTCCAAAATGGCAGGTTTCCGGAGATTTCAATTATTACGGTTGGGAAAAATACAATAAACTTACATTGGATTTTGAAAACGCATTGGCAGGAAATCAGGCAGATGATCCTACAAAGAATATAACCCCTAAAAACTTCCATAATTCAAAAGCTTTCAGAATCGGTACTCAATATATGATAACGGATAAAATTGCTGGAAGACTTGGATATTACCATGACGAATCACCTTATGATAACGCTCATTTCAGTCCTGAAACGCCGTCTTTCGATGCTAATGTGATGACAGGCGGAGTTGGATTTAAATTCAATAAGCTGGGTGTAGATGTTTCTGGAGCTTACAGTTTCCAAAAATCGAGAGATATAAGCAATGCATTTTATAATTTTTACGGACAGGCTAAGGCAAGAGCATTTTACTTTGGTTTAGGTTTGTCTTATAACGCATTTTAATTTTTAATCAAGAATTATGAAAAAAATATTAATTTCTACATTCGCTGTCTCAGCTTTATTACTAAATGTAAGTTGTGATACCGACTTTGATACTGATGTAAAGGACGTGGTGGTAACTTCCGGAGAAGCCAATTTTTCTAAATATGTATCTTTAGGTAATTCTCTTACATCGGGTTATAGAGACGGAGCACTTTATTCGGACGGACAAAACGAATCTTATCCATCAATGATTGCAATGCAGATGAAGCTTGCAGGAGGAGGTGATTTCAAACAGCCTTTAATGCCGAATAATACCGGAGGGTTTAATAATATTCCTGGATTTCCGGGGAAATTGGTTCTGACCGTTGTGAATGGCTCTTTAACCCCAGTTGCTTCTGCTCCTGCAGCGGCACTTGATAATATTTCTTCGGGAGCACCTTATCAGAATTTAGGGGTTCCGGGAGCAAAATCATTCCACTTAGGTCTTTCTAATTACGGGATGCTTAATCCTTTTTATGCAAGATTTTCTACCGGGGTAAGTCCTGTGGCAGCTGCGGTAGCTCAAAATCCTACATTCTTCTCTTTATGGATTGGAAATAACGATATTTTAAGCTATGCTACAAGTGGAGGAACGAACTCTACGACAACAGGAGGTGTTACAACATATACACCTGCAGTATTTCAGAATGGGAATCTTAATCCGGCAACTTACGGATCTAATGATATTTCTGATCCAAATGTAGTTGCATCCAGTATCAACTCTTATGTAACGGCTCTTACGGCAAACGGTGCAAAAGGGGTAGTTGCCAATATACCAAGTGTAACAGCGATTCCTTTCTTTACAACGGTTCCTTACAATCCGTTAACTCCTGCTGCTTTAGGATCTAATCTTACTACGCTTAACACAAACTTATACGGTCCGCTTAAGCAGGCGCTTACCGCTTTCGGTGCAGGAAACCGAATTAATCTATTATCGTCTACTTCATCAAACCCTGTTTTGATCAGAGATGTTTCTTTAACGAATTTATCGGCTCAGCTTACTGCAGCTCTTACTCCATCTTTAGGAGCTCCTACAGCTGCCGCTTTCGGACAGATCTACGGACAGGCGAGACAGGCAACTGCGGAAGATTATATCCTTCTTACAACGAGAGCAGTAATTGGCTCTACTAACCCAAATGCTCCGGCTTCAATTAATGTATATGGTATTTCTTATCCTTTAGAAAATCAGCATGTACTTTCAAAAGCGGAAGCCGCAAACGTAGTAACAGCTATGACAGCCTATAATACTGCCATTAAGTCTATTGCGGATACTAAAGGACTTGCTTTTGTAGATGCAAACGCTAAAATGGTAGAGCTTAATTCCCAGTCCGGAATTTTGTATGACGGAATAAGATATACAGCAAAATTCGTAACAGGAGGAGCTTTCTCTCTTGATGGGGTTCACCTTACAGGAAGAGGGTATGCGATTATTGCGAATGAATTTATTAAAGCAATTAATGCTAAATATAAATCTACATTACCACAAGTAAATCCAAACAATTATTCAGGAGTAAAATTCCCATAATAAAAGGATAAATAAAAACTTAGAAACCACAGGAGCAATTCTTGTGGTTTTTTTTTAAATTTGCAAATCTTTAAAAAGTAAAAATGGCCGATCAGTTAAGTTATCTATTTTCTACAAGGACGAGTAAGGACTTGGCAGAGAAAATTGCCCAAAATTATGGGAAAGAATTAGGAAAAATCAACTTTCAGACATTCAGCGACGGAGAATTCGAACCTGTTTTAGACGAATCCGTAAGAGGGGGAAGAGTTTTCCTTATTGGATCTACATTCCCGCCGGCAGACAATTTATTAGAACTTCTTCTGATGATTGATGCTGCTAAAAGAGCTTCTGCTAAAAGTATTACCGTGGTGCTTCCATATTTCGGGCTTGCAAGACAGGACAGAAAAGACCAGCCAAGAGCTCCAATTGGTGCTAAATTGGTGGCAAACCTTTTAACCGCTGCGGGAGCTACGAGAATTATGACGATGGATCTTCACGCAGATCAGATTCAGGGTTTCTTTGAAATTCCGGTAGATCATCTGTATGCTTCTACTATTTTCGTAGATTACATCAGAGATCTTAATTTAGCAAATCTTACCATCGCTTCTCCGGATATGGGAGGTGCAAAAAGAGCCAAAAACTATGCAGGTCACCTTGGTGCGGATGTGGTAATTGCTTATAAGGAAAGAAAAAAAGCAAACGTGGTGGAAGAAATGTTCCTTATCGGGGATGTGGACGGAAAGAATGTTATCCTTATTGATGACATGATTGATACTGCCGGAACGCTTTGCAAAGCTGCAGACATCTTAATGGAAAAAGGGGCAAAATCTGTAAGAGCAATGGCAACGCACGGAGTACTTTCAGGAAAGGCTTACGAAAATATTGAGAACTCAAAATTATTGGAAGTTATTGTAACTGACTCAATTCCTGTTAAAAATAATTTGTCATCTAAAATAAAAGTGCTATCTTGCGCCCCATTATTTGCGGACGTTATGAAGATGGTTCACGAGCATCAGTCAATTAGCAGTAAGTTTGTTATTTAACTGATATTTAGAGGTTTGCAAATTTAATTTGAAACAATTTTTTAAATTTTTTATAAATGAAATCTATTACAATTCAAGGTACAAAAAGAGAAAGCGTGGGCAAAAAGTCTACAAAAGCTTTACGTGATGCTGAATTAGTTCCTTGTGTTGTTTACGGAGGTGAAGTTCCTTTGAATTTCTCTGCTACTGAGAAATCTTTCAAAGGTTTAGTATACACTCCTGAAGCACACACGGTATCTATTGAGGTTGATGGTCAAACAATTCCGGCTGTTCTTCAGGATATTCAGTTTCACCCGATTACAGACAAAATTCTTCACGCAGATTTCTATCAGTTAGCTGACGATAAGCCAGTTATCATGGAAGTTCCTGTAAGAATTACAGGTCGTTCTAAAGGTGTTGTAGCTGGTGGTGTTCTTCGTCAGTCTTTCAGAAAACTGAAAGTAAAAGCGATCCCTGCAAACTTACCGGATGAGATCGTTGTAGATGTTACTCCTTTAAGAATTGGTAACAAACTTTATGTTGGAGGTATCAAAACTGAAGGATACTCTTTCATGCACCCGGACAACGCAGTTGTAGTAGCTGTTAAGATGTCTAGAAATGCAATGAAAGGAGGTGCAGCAGCAATGGATGATGACGATGAAGAAGAAGTTGCAACTGAAGAAGGAGCAGCTCCTGAAGCTACAGAAGCAGCAGCAGAATAAGAATTTCTTATTGAGATATAGAAAACCTGTCAATTTTTTGGCAGGTTTTTTTATGGCTAAAAGGTAAATATGATGAGTTCAAATCTTGTTTAATCTTTTATAAGTGAAACGTCTTTGTGAAACTAAAAGCATCAATTAATAAAAAACTTTGTGATCATTGTGTTCAAAATAACAAATTTATTTAAATCATTTTCATAGCTATCACTTGCTGAGTGAACGCCCTTGCGAACCCAAAATGTCTACAATAAAATGAAAATTCTCAGCGATCTTAGCGTTAAAAGCAAAAGAGAATATTTCACATCGAATTTTTCTATCAACCAACAACAATCAACTCTCAGCTACAATCCGAAAAAAAGCCGTAAATTTGAAGAGTTCTAAATAAGAACGTTTTAATTAAAAATTTAATAAATGTTTGACATTCAGGAAATCAGAAGTCAGTTTTCTATATTAGATCAGAAAGTGAACGGTAAACCACTGGTTTATCTCGATAATGCAGCCACCTCTCAAAAACCGGATTCCGTTTTGGAGGTCTGGAACAAATATTACACAGAAATCAATGCGAATGTACATCGTGGAATTCACACACTAAGCCAGTTGGCAACTGAAGAAATGGAGCTTTCCAGAAGAAAAATCCAGAAATTCATCAATGCTGAACATGATTTTGAAGTTATTTTCACCAAAGGAACTACCGAAGGAATCAATTTGATCGCCTATATTTTAACACAAAAATTAAAAAAGGACGATGAAATTATTATCTCTTATCTGGAACACCATTCCAATATTGTTCCGTGGCAGATGCTTTGTGAAAGAACCGGAGCGAAGCTGAAAGTCATTCCTATGGATGAAAACGGAATTCTTCAACTCGATCAGTTTGAAAAATTTTTAAATGAAAAAACGAAAGTTGTTTCCATTAATCAGGTTTCCAATGCTTTAGGAATTATTAATCCGATTGAAGAAATCATTGCTAAAACAAGAAAGAATACCAATGCTTATATCGTTATCGATGGAGCTCAGTCTGCGCCTCATTTTACCCTTGATGTTCAGAAAATGGACTGCGACTTTTTTGTTTTCTCGGGACACAAAATGTACGCTCCGATGGGAACGGGAATTCTGTACGGAAAACAGCAGGTTCTTGAAGACTTACCGCCATTTCACGGAGGCGGAGAAATGATTGCCACCTGTTCTTTTGACGGAACCACTTACGCAGGTCTTCCTTTTAAATATGAAGCAGGAACACCCAATGTAGGTGGGAACATTGCTTTGGGAGCTGCCGTAGATTTTATTCTGAAAGTAGGGCAGGAAAATATTCAGAATCATGAAAATGCTTTGCTGGAATATGCCCAAAAACAGCTTTTAGAACTGGAAGGAATTAAAATTTATGGGGAAAAAGCCAACAGAACAGGAGTAGTTTCTTTCAACCTTGAAGGAATCGGAATTGCTTCAGATGTGGGAATGATTCTGGATAAACTGGGAATCGCCGTAAGAACGGGACATCACTGTACACAGCCGATTATGGATTTCTTCAATATTGCAGGAACCGTAAGAGCCAGTTTTGCGGTTTACAATACATTCAGTGAAATTGATGCTTTGGTAGAAGGCGTGAAAAAAGCACAGAAAATGCTAGGCTAGGCTTAGATTTTTTTTATACAAAACGGTCAGATAAATTTCTGACCGTTTTCTTTTTGTATATAGTCTTAATTGACTTCCGAATCACACATTTCCATCGGAACAAGACATTTTGTGGAAAGACACGGATTTCCGCTTGGGATCTGAAGACAGCACGCATGATATCCGTTATACGTAATGTGGTACGTGTTTGCCGGACAGGTATGACCCCCTAAAACCTGCTTTAAATTTTCTCTCTGAATTTTTTTTAGATTTTTCATAATACTTTGTTTTATAGTTGTTTGTAATAAGTCACTAAAATATGAAAAATTATTTAAATGATATTTTTAATTAATTTTAAAAAATAATTTCTTACGGTGTAACCTTTTTCGTTTTTAATTGTCTTACTAATAGAAACAAATAATTATGAAGCTTTTGTTCGGAAATAAAAAAGATGATTTGCTGAGCCGCCTCAAGAGGCAGGAACCGGCAGCGCAGAAAGTTTTTTACGATCAGAATGTAAAGAAATTTCTGAGCATCAGCAGAAGTTACGTTACAGATTTGTATCAGGCTGAAGATTGTGTAATAAAAGCGTTCTGTAAAATTTTTAAAAGTATTGAGACCTTTAGAAATGACGGAAGTTTTGAAGGCTGGGCGAGAAGAATTGTCGTGAATGAATGTCTGAATTTTATTAAAAGCCGCAAAACCGTTTTTTATCTGGACGACATCAGTCAGTCTTATCTGGAAGAAATTTATGAAGAAGATGTCAGTTTTGATTTCAATGCGCAGGAACTTCTGGATCAGCTTCCGGATGCATACAGAATGGTCTTTAACCTCTATGTTCTTGAAGATTATTCGCATCAGGAAATTGCAGATACATTGCAGATTTCAGTTGCGGTAAGCAAAACGCAATTATTTCGGGCAAAAGAAAAGATTAGAAAAATTTATTTTCAACAACAAAAAGCACTGAAAAATGAACACTACTAAAAATAATATAGAACATCATATCAAAAAGCAGATTTCTGAAAGAGAAATTACTCCTTCGAGAAATTTATGGTCCGAAATTGAAGCCCAGTCAGAACGAAAAAACTCAAAAACAAAAATGAATTGGTATTTGGTGGCGGCTTGTCTGGTTTTAACGTTCAGCTTGGGAGTAGTTCTGTTTTTTAATAAAGAAAATAAAGAAGTTGGAAAATCTGAAATGGCTGCTGAGATTAAAAATTCAGATATTCAGAATAAAACTCAGGAACAAACAGTACAGTCTCCTGAAACTTCAGATTCGAAACAGAAAGAATCTTTTGCGGCAGAAAATATTCAGGCTGAAAAAAAGAATGAAGCTGTAAAGTCACAAATTATTGTAGAGCAAAAACAAATGCCTTTAACAAAAGAAAACGCTCCTGAAATTATTGCCAATATTGCTAAAACCGAGCCTGAAAAAATTATAGCAAAGTCAGATTCGGTAAAAACTCAAGGGAAAAGAAAAAGATATGTTGATCCTTCCACCTTATTGTTCTCGGTAGAACATAAAGACGTTATCGAAAAAACCAAAGAAAGCAATGTAGCAACCATTGATCTGAACGGAAAATAATACTTCAAATTTTTAACAACTAAAAAAATAATACTATGATTAAAAAAATGATCATGATGGGACTATTGTGCCTTTTATCTGGTACAGCCTATTCTCAGAAAAATCTTACCTTAAATCTTCAGCCTAAAGAAGATACGGAAGTAAGCCCGATAGTAAAAGAAAAAGTAGATGAATACGCCCGAAAAATTGATTCAATTATTCAGGAAGAAAAAAAGCTGATGGAAGCAGAGCTGATGATTCTTCAGGCTAAAAATCTGGATAAAGCTGAATTCGACAAACAAAAGGCGGTTATTGCCGATCGTTTTTCGGAAAAAATTGATCAGCGAATTGAAGAACTTGGTTTTGATCTGGATTCTGTGATTCAAAAGCAGGTAAGATATTCTCTTCTGAATTCTGATGTAACTTCCAACGAAGAAATTAAAGAAAAACTTCTAAAGAAATTCCGTCCGACTAAGAACTTCACCGCCTATTTTTCTTACGGAGCCATGATGCTCACCAACAATAAAGCAGATAATGATCTGGATAAAAACTTAGGATACGCGGGAAATCTTGAATTTGGGCTGAAATTCAATTATCAGTTCAGCAGAACCAGTCATTGGGGATTAATTTCCGGACTTGGATTTTCATGGAGAACCTTAAACATTGATAATAACAGATTTTTCGCCAAAGACATGAATTCGGATGTTTATCTTTCGGCTTATGATAAAAATTTAAGCAAAAGCAAATTGCGAACAGGCTACGTCATCGTTCCGTTGGGGTTGCAGTATAATTTTTCTAAACTGAAAAGCGCAGGAATGGATGTCCAGTACAGAGATTATCAGAAGGGCTTTAAAGTAGGTGCCAATGTTTATGGAGGAGTAAGAATGTCTACCAATAACATTATTAAAGGCGAAGAAATCAGCCAGAGAGAAAGAGGGAATTATCAGGTAAATCCTTTCATTTACGGAGCGCAGTTTACCGTTTCTTACAGCGATTTCAGCATTTTTGTAAAAAAAGATTTTGGTAATTTTTTCAAGGATAACCAATTTGAAAATGACAAAGCTCTGGTTATCGGTCTTGCTTACAAATGGTAAAAACACGTAATATTCATATATAACAGGAAACCGCAGGACAAATTTGTCCTGCGGTTTTTACAATATTTAATAATTTAATTCTTAGTTTATTTCAGACTTCCCACCATATCTTCAGGTTTTACCCACTCATCAAACTGTTCTGCGGTTAAAAGTCCCAGATTTACAGCTTCTTCTTTTAAGGTAGTTCCATTTTTATGGGCGGTTTTGGCAATTTTTGCAGCATTTTCATAACCGATGTGCGTGTTCAAAGCTGTTACCAGCATCAGAGATTTATCAACCAGTTCTTTAATTCTCTCACGATTGGGTTCAATTCCGACTGCACAATGATCGTTAAAAGAAATACAGGCATCGGCGATCAGTTGGGCAGACTGTAAAAAATTATAAGCCATTACAGGTTTGAAGACATTCAGTTCGTAATTTCCCTGCGTTCCCGCAAAAGAAATGGTCGTATCATTTCCTAAAACCTGAGCACAGACCATTGTCATTGCTTCATTTTGAGTAGGATTTACTTTTCCCGGCATAATGGATGATCCCGGCTCGTTTTCCGGAATATGAATTTCTCCAATTCCCGAACGAGGTCCGGAAGCTAATAATCGGATATCCTGAGCAATTTTAAACAAAGAAACCGCTAATTGTTTTAAAGCTCCGTGAGATTCTACAATCGCGTCATGAGCTGCCAAAGCCTCAAATTTATTTTCTGCGGTTACAAAAGGAAGATTCGTAAATTTAGAAATATATTCCGCCACTTTTACATCATAACCTTGAGGAGTATTTAAGCCGGTCCCCACCGCAGTTCCGCCTAAAGCCAGTTCAGAAAGATGAGGTAACGTATTTTTTAATGCTTTTAAACCGTAATTTAACTGAGCGACATACCCTGAAAATTCCTGACCTAAAGTTAAAGGCGTTGCGTCCATTAAATGTGTTCTTCCGATCTTTACAATATCTTTAAACGCTTCCGATTTTTCTTTTAAAGTATCTCTTAATTTTTCTACAGCCGGAATGGTGGTTCCCACAACTTTTTTATACGCTGCGATATGCATTGCTGTCGGATAAGTATCGTTGGAAGATTGCGATTTATTCACGTCGTCATTCGCATGAATCTCCGATTTTTCGCCTAAATTTCCACCGTTGTTAACGTGTGCTTTATTGGAGATTACCTCATTTACATTCATGTTGGACTGCGTTCCCGAACCGGTCTGCCAGATCACCAAAGGAAACTGATCGTTAAGTTTTCCTTCCAGAATTTCGTCACAGACTTTCGCAATCATATCTCTTTTTTCTGCAGGAAGAACTCCTAAATCTGTATTGGTAAATGCAGCCGCTTTTTTAAGATAAGCAAACGCTTCGATGATTTCATGAGGCATGGAACCTTCCGGACCAATCTTAAAATTATTTCTTGAACGTTCCGTTTGGGCTCCCCAAAACTTATCTGCAGGAACCTGCACTTCTCCCATCGTGTCTTTTTCTATTCTGTAATTCATGTGATTGAAATTTGTTTAGTTTTGATTTAACCTCAAAAGCACAGAGATTTATTAAATTTTATAAAAATCAAATTTCACAAAATGAAAATTGAAGATTTTTAAAACTAATGTGTTCTTCTAAAGCATTATTTATTAAACTTAAACTAACTAAAGTGCTTAAAAGCTTTTGCGTCTTTTGTGGTTAATATCTTCGTATAAAGTTAATGAGAAAAGAAAACCCTCGCAATTTATAATCATTATAAATATCAATCTAAGTTACTGATTTTACTCATGCATTTTTGAGTAAGCCGTATTTTTGCACCCAAAGAAAAAAGTAAAATGGATTTCAGATATCAGGATCCGTATCCGATTCTAAAGGATGATACGGTATACAAAAAATTGACTTCAGACTACGTAAAAGTTGAAAAATTAGGAGACAGAGAAATTTTAACCATTGATCCGAAAGGTCTTGAGCTTTTAGCAGAGGAAGCAATGGCAGACGTTTCTTTCATGCTCCGTTCTTCCCACCTTGAAAGTTTAAGAAGAATTATCGACGATCCTGAAGCTACGGACAACGACAGATTCGTGGCTTACAATTTATTGCAGAATGCAGCGGTTGCTGTGGAAGGAGCTTTACCTTCGTGTCAGGATACCGGAACTGCAATTGTAATGGGTAAAAAGGGAGAAAACGTTTACACAGGCGTTGATGACGGAGAATATTTAAGCAAAGGAATCTACAATACGTACCAGAAAAGAAATTTAAGATATTCTCAGGTGGTTCCTTTAACGATGTTTGATGAGAAAAATTCAGGTTCCAATCTTCCGGCGCAGATTGATATTTACGCTAAAAAGGGAGATTATTACGAATTCTTATTTTTAACAAAAGGAGGAGGTTCAGCAAACAAGACCTTCTTGTATCAAAAGACAAAATCTTTACTGAACGAAAAATCTTTGGAAGAATTCATTAAAGAGAAAATTTCAGATTTAGGAACGGCTGCTTGTCCGCCTTATCATTTGGCTTTGGTAATCGGAGGAACTTCTGCGGAAGCTAATTTGGCGGCGGTTAAAAAAGCATCAGCAAAATATTACGATAATCTTCCGACAGAAGGAAATGAAGCGGGACAGGCGTTCAGAGACTTGGAGTGGGAAGCAAAAGTTCAGAAAATCTGTCAGGAAAGTGCAATCGGAGCACAGTTTGGCGGGAAATATTTAACACACGACGTCAGAGTAATCAGATTGCCGCGTCACGCCGCTTCCTGTCCGGTTGGAATGGGAGTTTCCTGTTCAGCAGACCGAAATATCAAAGGAAAAATTACGAAAGACGGAATTTTCTTAGAGCAGTTGGAGCAGGATCCGAAGAGATTTTTACCGGCAACACCGCCGCATTTGGAAGAAGCCGTAGAAATCAACCTGAATCAGCCGATGTCTGATATTTTAGCAGAACTTTCAAAATATCCGATCAAAACAAGACTGAAGCTGAACGGTACTTTAATCGTAGCCAGAGATATTGCCCACGCAAAGATTAAAGAATTACTGGATGCAGGACAGCCAATGCCTGAATATTTTAAAAATCATCCGATTTATTACGCAGGACCTGCAAAAACTCCGGAAGGAATGGCTTCAGGAAGTTTCGGACCAACGACTGCGGGAAGAATGGACGTTTATGTAGATGAATTCCAGAGCCACGGCGGAAGTATGATTATGTTGGCAAAAGGAAACAGAACAAAAGATGTTACCAATGCGTGCAGCAAATATGGAGGTTTTTATTTAGGTTCCATCGGAGGTCCGGCTGCTATTTTAGCAAAAGATAACATTCTTTCTGTTGAGGTGGTAGATTTTCCGGAATTAGGAATGGAAGCCGTAAGAAAAATCGAAGTGAAAGATTTCCCTGCGTTCATCATTACGGATGATAAAGGCAATGATTTCTTTGCAGATCTTGCCCACTAATTAGTTTAAAATCAAAATAAATAATAAAATAGGACGTATATCTTTTGTGTAAAAAAATAAAAAGTCCTATTTTTGCCTAAAATCTTTAAGAAAATGATAACGATTTTATCAGCATTTTGGCCGTTTTACCAGTTCCTTTGGACAATTTTCTTCATTACAATGTTCCTTGTAGGATTTTGGTGTATCTTCATGTTCTTCGGGTTGGTAATTCCAATGTGGTTAACAGAAGGTTTGAAAGAGTATTTCGGAAAAGTAAAACCTTTTAATCCGGAAGATATCAGAAGCAAGCAGCTGAATGAGCAGGATGGTGTAGAAGTAATCTACAGCAATCCTAAAGGAAACGGACCTTTCTTACACGATAGTCACGGACACGGACATCATTAATTGATTGTCATTGTTTTCTCACCTGAATTTTGAGAAAGCAATATCAAAGCAAAACAACATATATAAAACCACTTAAATTTTTTAAGTGGTTTTTTTGTGCATATAATTCATCTGTTAGGTGTTATTCTAAGCATAATATTTAATTGACTTAAAGTTTTGTTTTTTTATGAAAAGGTGAAAATTTTTCAAAAAATAAATTACTTTAGTATTAAATTAAACTTAAAAGGACGAATTATATGAAAAAATTCTATTCCGGTATATTGTTGTTTATCTTAGCCAATGTCTTTGGGCAGATCAGCTATACAATTACCCCGAATCCGTTTAATGAAACGGATGCAATAACATTAACCGTACCCGGAAATCAGATTGATGAATCGGCGTGGGGAGTTTCAAACAATGCCATTTATATCTGGACATGGTCTTTGGATACCAATTATCAGAACAGTCAGGATTGCCCTACAAACGGGAGTTGGAACAATTCCAATGAACTTAATCGATTAAGTTATAACGCTGCGACAGACACTTATTCATTGTCTTTTACACCCACAACTTTTTACGCAAGAACAGGAATCGGAAGATTTGGTTTTTTACTGAAAGATAAAACCGGTGCACATCAGACAAGTCCGGATATTTTTGTCAACGTCGGAGTTTTGAATTTAACCATGACAAATCCTGCGGCTAACAGCCTAACGTCTGTACCTACAGGAAATTCTGTTAACATTACAGCGACAACCAGTGTAAACGCGACTTTTCAGCTTAAAGCTAACGGAACCGTTGTAAATTCTACTTCTACAGCATCAACTTCATATTCTTACAACTACACTGTAACAGGAGATGCTAATATGGAATTAATTGCTACTGATGCTAATTCAAATTCCAAAAATGCCACATTTATTTTACAGGTTCCGAGAAATGTGGTTTCTGAAGCGATTCCGGCGTGGATAAGACAGGGAATTAACTATCATCCGACAGATAATACTAAAGTTGGGCTTGCATTATATGCTCCGTCTAAAAATTTCGTTCATGTGATCGGAAGTTTTAATAACTGGACAGTGAATGATGCTTATCTGATGAAAAGAGATACTGCAAATCCCGATTTATACTGGATTGAGTTAAGCGGATTAACACCTCAGCAATTGTATACTTTCCAGTACAGAACCAATGATTTAAGAAAAGTGGCAGATCCGTATTCCCCACAGATCCTGTCTTCTTACGATGACCAATATATCTCTTCTACAACTTATCCTAACTTACCTGCGTTTCCGGCTGGGCAGGGTTTTGAGGTTTCTATGTTTAAAACAGGACAGACTCCTTACAATTGGCAGGTTACGAATTTCCAGCGTCCGGCAAAAGAAAACCTTGTGGTGTATGAATTATTGTTAAGAGACTTTACGCAGGAAAAAAACTGGCAGTCTTTAATTAATAAGATTTCATACCTGAAAAATCTGAACATTAATGCGATTGAATTGCTTCCTATCATGGAGTTCGAAGGAAATCTTTCATGGGGTTATAATACTTCTTTCCATTATGCATTGGATAAAGCGTACGGAACACCGGAAAAGTTCAAAGAATTTATTGATCTGTGCCACCAGAATGGAATCGCAGTAATTCTGGATATTGCTTTCAATCATGCAACCGGACGTTCTCCGTTGGCAAGACTATGGAATATTGATCCGGATGGAGACGGTTATGGAGACATCGCTGCCAATAATCCTTACTTCAATCAGGTTCCTAAACACTCTTATAATGTGTTTAATGATTTTAACCATACAAGTCCTTCAACTAAATATTACGTTGAAAGATGTCTTCAGCAATGGTTAACGGAATATCATGTAGACGGTTTCCGTTGGGATTTAACCAAAGGATTTACACAAAGCTGTTCTGAAAACGACGAAACCTGTACAAATGCTTATCAGCAGGACAGAGTTGATATCCTGAAATACTATGCAGATAAGCAATGGGCTCTTGATCCGAATTCTTACATGATTTTTGAACATTTGGGAACCGATGCGGAAGAGCAGCAATGGGCAAACTACAGAGTTGCAGAAGGAAAAGGAGTGATGATGTGGAATAACCAGAATGGATCTTATAACCAGAATACAATGGGATATAAAGAAAACAGTAATTTCGACAGAATGAATCATACCCTTCATGGATTCTCTGAAATGAGAGCAGTAGGTTACGGAGAAAGTCACGATGAGGAAAGGTTAATGTTTAAAAATCTTGCTTATGGTGCGGTAAACGGAAGCTATGATGTTAAAAATCTTAATACTGCTTTAGACAGAATGAAAGCTTTCGGAGCAACGTTCTTCACCATTCCGGGTCCTAAAATGATCTGGCAGTTCGGAGAGCTTGGTTATGAATTCAGTATCAACAGATGTGCAAACGGAACCATTAATAGTGGTTGCAGAACCGACGAAAAGCCAATTGCATTTACTTTAGGATACGATACGGATGTGAACAGAAAAGCGGTTTACGATACCTGGGCTAAGATCATCAATTTAAGAAATGTATATCCTGTTTTCAAGTCAAAAACATATACTGTAGAATCAAATAATCTGGCAAATGATCCGAATGGATTAATTACGAGAATTTACATTTACGACAACGCAATTACTAACGGAGTGAAAAACGTGGTCGTATTGGCAAATTATACAACGGCTGCCCAGAGTGTAGTTCCGTATTTCCCATATGTTGGGCAATGGCAGAACTTAATGGATAATTCTTTATCTAATATAACGTCTACAACAGCCCCGATTACTCTACAGCCGGGAGAATTCAGGATTTTCGGAAATTATGTAGGAAGTTTATCCACAGTGGATGTGAATGCCGAAAATAAGCTTTCTTTACAGATTGCGGATAACCCTGTAAAAAATGGTCTGGCTAAATTAATTTACCACAAAGCGAAGAACGGAGAGATTTTTATCTACGATATAAGCGGTAAAAAAATGGATTCATTTAAATTGAATAATGAAAACGGTACCTACGAATTAAAAACAAATTATCCGGCAGGAACGTATTTAGTTCATTTAAAATCAGATACAGGAATTTCAATCCAGAAAATGATGGTAAAATAACCTGTGGATAACTTCAAAAGGTTATAATGAGAGATCACGAAAGCGGTCTCTTTTTTTGTTTATTCATATTTTATCCGCAGTAAAAATAGAGGTTGTTAATATGATACTAACGACTTTTCAATACCTTATTCACAATTTTTTCCACATTGAAATTAAAGGTTTTCCATATCTTATTCATACCTTACTCATAGGTTATTCATATTTTACTCACAATTGAAAAATTGTTTATCGACAATTAATTTTTCTATACTAACATCCAATTCACGCATTGTTAATAGGTAATTCACGTGTTATCCACATCTTATTCACAATTTTTATAACTCTGAAAATTCAAATTCCAAATTTTTTTGCAGATTAAAATTATTAGTCTACTTTTGCAGTAGATTTATCGAGAAAGGTGGAGGGATTTGGCCCAGAGAAACCTTAGCAACCGACATTTTCTGATGAAAAGGTGCTAATTCCAACCCGATTGGGGGAAGATAAGTAAGTCAGTATTCCGTATGAATTCCAGCTTCTTGAAGGTCTTTATGTTTGTTTCGGCAAACCATTTTAAATTAATTTTTTTTAAAGCACTGAATAGAATGAAAAAACTCAGCGTAAGCGTACTCCTTTTAGCAATAGGATTTTTATCGGCACAGGAAAAAGAACAGCAGATAGAAGATGTCGTAATTGTAGGAAACCGAAATGCAAAACGCACAAAACTGGAAACTCCGGTTCCGGTAGACATCATCAACATCGAAAAAATACAGCAGTCTTCACCGCAAATTACCGTTCAGGATTTACTGAATTATGTTATCCCGTCTTTCAACTCAGTCCGGCAGTCGGCTTCAGACGGTACAGAACATATCGATCCTGTTACTTTGAGAGGAATGGGACCCGATCAGGTTTTGGTTCTCGTTAATGGAAAAAGAAGACATACTACTTCTTTAGTTAATTATCAGAATACAGTCGGAAACGGCTCTGTAGGAACAGATTTAAGTACCATTCCGGTAATCGCAATCGACAGAATTGAAGTTCTGAGAGATGGCGCGGCAGCACAATACGGCTCTGATGCCATTGCAGGAGTGATTAATATTATCCTTAAAAAGAATCTCGGCGGAACAGCCAGCCTTAATTACGGAATTTCCGGAAGAAATGATGGTGAAACGTATCAGGCAGCAGCGAACTACGGAACTTCTTTAGGGAAAAAAGACGGTTATATCAGTTTGTCCCTGCAATTAAACCAAAGAGGAAAAACAACAAGAACGCAGAATCATAATCTCGATATTTACGGCGATAATTTCGCATATGATTTTGCTCCGGATTTTAATGCTGCAAAAGCGCTGGACGATCAGAAAATTCTTGCCAATGGTTTAACACGGGATGATTTTAATTTCCAGATCGGCGATGCAAAAATAAAGCAGGCACAGTTATTTTTTAATTCCGAATATCCTTTGAACGATCAATTTAAAATATATTCCTTCGGAGGCTTCAGTATCAAAGAAGGGCAGGGGTACGGTTTCAGAAGATTACCGAGCGAAACTTCAAACAATGTCTATTCTATTTATCCGAACGGTTTTCAGCCGACTTTAGGCTCGAAAATCTATGACATTTCCTATGCAATCGGAGCAAAATATAATAAAAACGACTGGTTTTTTGACCTTAGTAATACATTCGGAAACAATACGTTCAATTATGATGTAAGCAACACCGTCAATGCATCTTTAGGAGCTAAGTCACCAACAGATTTTTATGCGGGAGCACACAGTTTTCTTCAGAATACAATTAATCTTGATGTTTCAAAAAACATCAGAAACTTTAATGTTGCATTCGGCGGAGAATTCAGGTTTGAGCAGTACGACATTAAAGCAGGAGATCAGGCTTCCTATATGAGATATGATATTTTCGGAAATCCTGTGACGGCGACTACCAATCCGGATAATATCTCCGGAGCAGGAGGAGCGCAGTCGTTTATTGGATTTTCACCACAAAATGCACTTTCAAAATCCAGACATTCAACTGCAGTGTATGCCGATGTTTCTTATGATCTGGATAAAAAATTAAATGTAGATCTTGCCGGAAGGTTCGAAAACTATTCAGATTTTGGAAGTACACTGAACGGAAAATTAGCGGTAAGATATGAGTTTGCAAAAAATTATGCAATCCGTGCTGCGGTGGGAACAGGCTTCAGAGCACCATCTCTTCAGCAGCAGTATTTTAACAATTCTTATGCAGATATTTCCACCACAGGAAATTCAATTGTTACCAAAGGAATTTTCAACAACGACAGCGAAGCTGCAAAAGCACTTGGTTTCGACAAATTAAAACAGGAAACTTCGGTGAACGGAAGCGTTGGGTTTACTTTAAAGCCGATCAATAAGCTGTCAATCACTTTAGACGGATATTTAATTAAAGTAAAAGACCGGATCGTGATAACAAGTAATATTACAGACGACCGATTGGCGGTGTATGGGGTGGAAAGCGGAAGATTTTTTGCCAATGCCGTTGATACGGAAACCAAAGGAGTAGATCTGGTAGTTGCTTACGACTGGAAAATTGGAGGCGGAAACTTAAATATCAATCTTGCCGGAAATTATACCGAAACAAAAATTACAGATTTCCATTTCCCGGCTAATCTTCAGACGCCGCAGAATGAATTTTTCGGACCCGACCAGATCAATATCATCGAAAGTTTATCGCCTAAAACCAAAGCTTCTTTAGGATTGAATTACGGAGTCGGAAAATTTAATTTTCTGGTGAGAAATACTTACTTCGGGAAAGTAATCCGTGACGGATATCCGTTTGGAGGAGTTCAGGAATTTAACCCGAAAATAGTAACCGATGTGAGTGTAGGATATGATTTCACAAAAAATATTAATTTAACCGTCGGAGCCAATAATGTGTTTGATGTCTTTCCGGATCTGCAGATTTATGAAAATTCGTATTTTGGAGTTTTCAAATATGCTCCGGTGCAGATGGGAACTCTCGGAAATTACTTCTTCGGAAGGCTTAATTTTACATTTTAATTAATGAATTCAACTTCACATCAGATCGGCTGGAAAACCGCAGTGGCAATTGTCGTTTCGAATATGATCGGAACCGGAATTTTTACAACACTCGGTTTTCAGCTTACCGACATTACGAATACCTACAGCATATTCCTCCTTTGGTTCATTGGAGGAATTCTTGCTTTGTTCGGAGCCTTTTGCTATGCCGAATTAGGTTCCCATTTTAAAGGAAACGGCGGAGATTTTATTTATTTGAAAGAAACCTATCATCCGCTTTTAGGCTATCTGGTAAGCTGGATTTCCCTCATCATCGGTTTCTCATCTCCCGTTGCACTGGCTGCTTTGGCGATGTCGAAATACCTTTCTGCTTTCGATGTTTCTTTTGGAAACAGCTTTGCCATCGGAATTATCTTTCTGGTTTCCGTTTTTTTGTCATTCAGCTTACAAGCTTCAAGCAGGTTTCATAATTTTTTTACACTGATAAAAATTGCGTTCATCATTGTTCTCATCATTATAGGAATCGGAATTTCAGACTCTGAAGCTATCGCAAACAGCCTGAAGTTTGATGATTCATGGCAGAAAGAAATCATGCTTCCTGCTTTTGCCACGTCTCTGGTTTTTGTAACGTATTCTTACACGGGTTGGAATTCTGCTTCCTACATTGCGGGAGAAATAAAAGATGTTCAGAAAAACCTACCGAAATCACTCATTGTAGGAACTGTTTTCGTAACTGTTTGTTATCTCTTGGTTAATTTTATCATGCTGAAACATGCTCCGGTAAATCAGTTGGCGGGAAAAGAAGATGTAATGGGGGAAGCTGCCAATAATATGCTGGGAAATACTTTCGGTAAAATAGTTAATATTTTTATTGCTTTACAGTTAGTCGCTACAATCAGCGGTTATTTGTGGGTAGGTTCCCGTTTGACGCAGGCTTTTGCAAAAGAAAACAGACTCTGGAAATCCTTATCGGTCGGCAACAAAAAAGGAATTCCTGTCCGTGCGATTTTTGCCCATGCCGTGATTGCAACGTTGATTATTTTAACGGGAAGTTTTAAAGAGATTTTTGTTTACACGGCTTTTATACTTCAGTTATTTGCTAGTCTGGCAATTTCTACGGCATATTTCGTAAAAAAAGAAGACCGAAAGATATTCAAATCCAATCTGTTTTATATTTTTCCGACGGTTTTTTTGTTATTCAGCATCTACATTTTGTATTTCACGTTAATTCATAATCCTAAAGAAAGCATTATCGGATTAGGAATTGTTGCGGTGGGAATTGTTTTGTATTTAATTGATAAGAAATTATCCGTTGATTTAAATTAATCGTAAAACAATCAAGCATTGTTTTTAACGCAGAGTCCGCAAGGGTAATTGAATTAGCTTTGAAAAAAAATGTTCGCAAGGGCGTTTCACTCAGCAAATGATAGGAGAATTATATTTTTGAAATCATTTTGAGACGTTTTAATTTAAAGAAGGTATCGTTACCATTAAGTATTGTTTTTAACGCAGGGTTCGCAAGGATAATTGAACTGGCTTTGAAAAGAATCCGTTCGCAAGGGCTTTTCACTCAGCAAATGACAGCAGAATTATATTTTTGAAATCATTTGAGGCGATTTAATTTCAAGAAGCTATTACGAAAAAATCATTTATGCATTTTTATCACTTGCTGAGTGAAACGCCTTTGCGACCGAAAATAATCACAATCATTTAAAAGAAAAACCCTGCGAACATTGCGTTAAAAGAATGGAATCATTAAGAATATTATTTGAACTTCTGACTTTTAAATTTTGGCGTTAAATTATTACAAGCAAACATTGTTTTTAACGCAGAGTTCGCAAGGATAATTGAAATGGCTTTGAAAAAAAAATCGTTCGCAAAGGCGTTTCACTCAGCAAATGATAGGAGAATTATATTTTTAAATCATTTTGAAACGTCTTAATTTCAAGAAGCTATTATGAAGAAATCATTTATACATTTTTATCATTCGCTGAGTGAAACGCCGTTGCGACCGAAAAGCAATTGCAATCATTAAAAAGAAAGTCTCAGCGGACCTTGCGTTAAAAAATTGAACCATTAAGATTATTTAAGAAGTTAAGTTTTGTGAAGATTATTTGAACTTATGATTTGTAAATCTTGCCGTTAAATTATTACAATCAAGCATTGTTTTTAACGCAGAGTTCGCAAGTATAATTGGACTGGCTTTGAAAAGAATCCGTTCGCAAAGGCGTTTCACTCAGCAAATGATAGCAGAATATATTTTTAAAATCATTTTAAAACGTCTTAATTTCAAGAAGCTATTACGTAAGAAATCATTTATACATTTTTATCATTTGCTGAGTGAAACGCCGTTGCGACCGAAAAGTAATTGCAATTATTTAAAAATAAAGCCTCTGCGGACATTGCGCTTGAAAAATTGAACCATTAAGATTATTTAAGAAGTTAAGTTTGTGAAGATTATTTGAACTTATGACTTTTAAATTTTGGTGTTAAATCATTACAATCAAGCATTGTTTTTAACGCAGAGTTCGCAAGGGTAATTGAACTTGCTTTGAAAAAAAATGTTCGCAAGGGCGTTTCACTCAGCAAATGATAGCAGAATTATATTTGCAATCATTTAAAAAGAAAGCTTCTGCAGAGGTTGCGCTTAAAAAAACGATAAATTCAAAAACTGTTGCAAACATTGAGTTAAAAAAAAGATTCTTCAATACGCATACGTTTCGTTCAGGATGACAAACTATTAGTTTTAAAATTGAATTAATAATCCGTATCTTTGCACCCACAAAATTTTCATAATGTCTAAATCATTAATTCCAAAATTAGAAGCTATAAAACAGAGATATAATGAGGTGGCAGACCTTATTATACAGCCTGATGTTATTTCAGACCAAAAAAGATATTCTTCTTTGAACAAAGAATATAGCGATTTGGGGAAAATTGTAAAAGTTTACGATCAATATAAAGGAGCGTTGGATACCATTGAAGAGTCCGACGAAATTATTGCTGACGGATCTGATAAAGATTTCGTGGAACTGGCAAAAATCGAGAAAAACGAAGCGCTGGAAAAAATTCCGGGACTGGAGGAAGAATTAAAAGTTTTATTAATTCCTAAAGATCCTGCAGATGACAAAAACGTTATCGTGGAACTTCGTGCCGGAACAGGAGGTGATGAAGCAGCCATCTTCGTGGAAGACATTTACAGAATGTATTCCATGTATTTCAAAACGAAAGGATGGAGACACGAGATTACAGATTCTAACGAAGCGGCGAAAGGGTATAAAGAACTCATCATGAAAGTGGAAGGTGAAGGCGTGTACGGAATCATGAAATTCGAATCCGGAGTTCACCGTGTACAGCGTGTTCCGGAAACAGAATCTCAGGGAAGAGTTCACACTTCTGCCATTACCATTGCGGTTCTTCCGGAAGCTGAAGAAGTGGATGTGGAAATTAATCCGGCAGATATCGAAATGCAGACTTCGCGTTCCGGTGGAGCAGGAGGGCAGAACGTTAACAAGGTGGAAACTAAAGTTCAGCTTACGCACAAACCTTCAGGATTGGTGGTGGTCTGTCAGCAGGCACGTTCCCAGTTAGCGAACCGTGAATTGGCGATGGAAATGCTTCGTGCGAAATTGTACGACATCAAGTTGCAGGAAGTGCAGGGAGATATTGCAGCGCAGAGAAAGACAATGGTTTCTACAGGAGACCGTTCTGCAAAGATCAAAACGTACAATTATCCTCAGGGGAGAGTTACCGATCACAGAATCAACAAATCGATGTATAACTTAGATGCATATATGAACGGAGATATTTCTGAGATGATCGATGCCGTTATCATGGCAGAAAACGCCGAAAAAATGAAAGGCGAAGAAGAAAGTTTATAAAATCTTTACCATAAAATCTTTTTTAAGTCTCTGGAGTATTTCGGAGACTTTTATTTTGAGCTTAACTGAATGTTTAAAATATTGACGGCTTAAATTTCTTTTAATCAGCATTTTACATCCTGTCTGTAATGCTTGTTTAAAAATAATTCTGTGAAAATCTGTTTACATGGTATAAATAATGTATTTTTATATTAACTCTTGATGGTTCAGGAGTTTTTTTATACACTAAAATTGAAAATGTACCGTACTTATGAAAATGCTTAACATTGTCTGTCTGGCAATATTTCTCTTCTCTTTTGGGAGCTTAAAATCCCAAAATATCCTAAAGCCTGAGAATGTTTTTAATCTTTATTTTAATTCTTTTGTAAAATATGATGATGAGTCTGTAAAAGAACTGAACAGTTATCTGATTAATTTTCTTGGGAAAGAAAGTACCCACAAAATGAAACTTAAAGATACCTACAAAGAAAAGATTGATGATTATACGAAACTTTTTCTTGCGGGGCTTCCTGTAAACGTAGCATCTGAATGCTCGGTTGAGGTTAAAAATTATTTCAGTGCTTTGATGCAGAATTTTGCCAATGCAAGATACAGGGTAAAAGAAATTAAAATCATAAATGATGAACGATTGAAAGGAAACGGATTTTCTGAGGTGACCTATGAAGTGAGTTTTAATGTGCCTTCTCATAATCTGATGCTCAATATGGGAGATATTAAAAATATTGGCGCAGGAGAAATGAAGAAATACCTTATTGATGTTACCAACGAAATAAAAAAAGCAGACAAATTGGTTTCTACAGAACAGAAATTCAATCTATATCAGGTTAAAGTTGGAGAAAATATTTATTACTGGAACGGTGGACCGCAGGAACTGAACTGGAAAATGAATGAATTTTATCTGAGAAATCTCAATTAATTATATAAAGCTGTCTTTAGACGGCTTTTTTTATTCGAAACAGATTCCTTATTTTTGGGAAAATAGCTTAATATGAAAATCACACCCATTTTACTAACAGCCGGAGTTCTTTTCTCGGCGACATTTTATGCACAAAAAATGAATTACCCAAAAGCAGTTAAAGGAACACAAACCGATACCTATTTCGGAACTGCCGTTGCAGATCCGTACCGTGATTTGGAGAACGATTCTGAAGCCACCAAAAAGTGGGTAGATGATGAGGTAAAACACAGTCAGGATTATCTTTCGAAAATTCCTTTCAGAGACGAAATCAGGAATCAGTTAAGAGATATCTGGAATTATGAAAAGATTTCGGCTCCTTTCAAAGAAGGAGAGTATACCTATTATTATAAAAATGACGGATTACAGGCACAGTCGGTTTTATACAGAACCAACAATAAAACCAAAGCTACCGAAGTTTTTCTGGATCCCAATAAATTTTCTGAAAAAGGAACTACATCGATTTCACAGCTTTCTTTCAACAAAAAAGGAAATCTGGCTGCGTATTCTATTTCGGAAGGAGGAAGCGACTGGAACAAAATCATCATTATTGATGCAATTACAAAAAAGCAGATTGATGAAACTTTGGCTGATGTAAAATTCAGCGGAATTTCATGGCAGGGTGATGAGGGTTTCTATTATTCAAGCTATGATAAGCCAAAAGAAGGAACGGTACTTTCCGGAATGACGGATAAACACAAAGTATATTTTCATAAACTGGGAACCAAACAATCTGAAGATCAGTTAATTTTTGGCGGAGACAAAACGCCGAGAAGATATTTAGGAGCAGGAGTTTCCGAAGATCAGAGATATTTGATTATTTCCGCAGCCAACGCAACCAACGGAAATGAACTTTACATTAAAGACCTGAAAAAGGGTGGCGATTTTATTCAGATTAATAAAGGTTTTGATATCAATGTAAGCATTGTTGATACGCAGGGTGATGATCTGTATATTTTTACGGATAAAGATGCTCCGAATATGCGTCTGGTAAAAACTTCCATCAAAAATCCGGCTCCCGAAACATGGAAAGATGTTATTCCCCAGACCGAAAATGTTTTAGGCATTACAACAGGAGGAGGATATTTCTTTGCAACCTATATGATTGATGCGATTGATCAGGTAAAACAATATGACAGATCCGGAAAACTGATCCGTGAAATTTCTCTTCCCGGAAAAGGAAACGTTTCCGGATTCGGAGGTAAGGAAACTGAGAAAGAACTGTATTTCTCTTTTACGAATTACATCACTCCCGGAACAACATATAAATTTAATGCAGATTCAGGGAAATCTGAAGTGTATCAGAAGCCAAAAGTGAAATTCAATCCCGAAGATTATGTTTCTGAACAGGTTTTCTACACTTCAAAAGACGGAACTAAAATTCCGATGATGATTAATTATAAGAAAGGAACAAAGCTGAATGGTAAAAATCCTACGATTCTTTATTCTTATGGAGGATTTAACATCAGTTTACAGCCTGCCTTTTCTGTGGTAAATGCGATCTGGATGGAAAATGGCGGAATCTATGCCGTTCCGAACATTCGCGGTGGTGGAGAATACGGTAAAAAATGGCACGATGCAGGAACAAAAATGCAAAAGAAGAATGTTTTTGAAGATTTCATCGCAGCAGGAGAATATTTGCAGAGCAAAGGTTATACTTCCAAACAGTTTATGGCGCTTTCAGGAAGATCAAACGGCGGTTTGCTGGTAGGAGCAACAATGACGATGCGTCCGGATTTAGCCAGGGTTGCCTTTCCGGGAGTGGGCGTTCTGGATATGTTGAGGTATAATAAATTCACCGCAGGAGCAGGCTGGTCTTATGATTACGGAACTGCGGAAGACAACAAAGAAATGTTTGACTATTTAAAATCTTATTCTCCGGTTCATAATGTAAAAGCAGGAACGTGTTATCCATCAACCATGATTATTACCAGTGATCATGACGACAGGGTAGTTCCGGCACATTCTTTTAAGTTTGGTGCAGAATTACAGGAAAAGCAGGCTTGTAACAACCCGATTTTACTGAGAATTGAGAAAAATGCAGGACATGGAGCCGGAAGATCTACAGAACAGGTGATCGGAGAAAATGCAGATCTGATTTCTTTTGCGCTGTATGAAATGGGGATTAAAAAACTACAGAAATAAAAATTCTCTGCTTAAGATTCTAAATAAGGCATGAGAACAGCTACTGAATTAATGTATTATTGATTACTACGTTGATTCAGTAGTATTGTACAGATCTTCATTCAAGACAAAAGAAATAAACCCGCTGGTGCAAGAATATAACTTACAGACGCGAGAATATAAAATACTGGTGCAAGAATCTAACTTACTGGTGCGAGAATATTAAATACGGGTGCAAGAATATAACTTATTGATGCAAGAATATAACTTACTGGTGCAAGAATATTAAATACGGGTACAAGAATCTAACTTATTGATGCAAGAATCTAACTTACTGGTGCAAGAATATTAAATACGGGTGCGAGAATATAACTTACTGACGCAAGAATATAACGTACAGATAGGAAAACCGCCATTACAGGAGGGAAATGTTTTTCCTCTTCATTAAATTTCAGAAGAAGGTTATAGCAGTTGTTTGTAGTTTTGACTTATTTCTTTAATTGATATTGGAAAATGATGATTAGTGAGCACTGAAAAAGCGATTTTGCAGTTTTGCAGTTTCGCTTTTTTTATTTAAAAAATATTCCCTCAAAAATGTGTAATTTTAGCCATCTATTAAATCTGAAATTATGAGAAGGGCAGTTCAGAATAAAACTCCTCAATTCACTATTACCGAAAAGAAAACAGAGGTCTATCCTTTTGAGAAAGACGGCTTACAGTTAAAATCTTCTTATACGGCAGAAGACGTTAAAAATCAGGAATTAACGCAGACTTCTCCGGGAATTGCACCTTATTTAAGAGGTCCGTATTCTACAATGTATGTTCAGAAACCTTGGACGATTCGTCAGTATGCAGGTTTTTCCACGGCAGAAGAATCCAACGCTTTTTACAGAAGAAATCTGGCGGCAGGACAAAAAGGGCTTTCGGTAGCCTTTGATCTGGCGACACACAGAGGATATGATTCCGATCATGCGAGAGTTGTGGGCGATGTTGGAAAAGCGGGAGTAGCGATTGATTCTGTGGAGGATATGAAAATTTTATTCAATGAAATTCCTTTGGATCAGATTTCAGTTTCCATGACGATGAACGGAGCCGTTCTGCCAATTCTTTCATTCTATATTGTGGCGGCAGAAGAACAGGGCGTTTCTCAGGATTTGCTTTCAGGAACCATTCAGAATGATATTCTGAAGGAATTCATGGTGAGAAATACCTACATTTATCCGCCTGCACCTTCCATGAAGATCATTGCAGATATTTTCGAATATACTTCTCAGAATATTCCGAAGTTTAATTCCATCTCAATTTCCGGTTATCATATGCAGGAAGCAGGAGCGACTCCGGTTCTGGAAATGGCTTATACACTTGCAGATGGTCTGGAATACGTAAGAACAGGAATAAAAGCAGGAATGAATGTCGATGATTTTGCACCGAGACTCTCCTTTTTCTGGGCAATCGGGATGAATCATTTTATGGAAATTGCCAAAATGAGGGCAGCGAGATATATATGGGCTGAATTATTAAAGCAGTTTAATCCTCAGAATCCGAAATCTTTAGCTTTAAGAACTCACTCACAGACTTCAGGCTGGTCTTTAACGGAACAGGAACCATTTAATAATATTACGAGAACAGCAATTGAAGCATTGTCTTCTGCACTGGGCGGAACGCAGTCTCTTCACACGAATGCTTTGGATGAAGCGATTGCGCTTCCTACAGATTATTCAGCAAAAATTGCAAGAAATACACAGATTATTCTTCAGCAGGAAAGCGGAATCTGCGATGTGGTAGATCCGATGGGCGGAAGTAATTTAGTGGAAAGTCTTACGCAGCAGATGATTGAAGAAGCCATGAAATACATCGATGAGGTAGAACAGGAAGGCGGAATGACAAAAGCCATTGAAGCCGGAATTCCAAAGATGAGAATTGAAGAAGCGGCAGCGAGAAAACAGGCGAAAATTGACAGTGGTGAAGAATTTATCATCGGGGTTAATTCTTTCAGATCAGAATTAAAGCAGGATGCTATTGAAATTTTAGATATCGACAATACGGAAGTCCGCAGAAAGCAAATCGAAAGATTAAATAAAATAAAAGCAGAAAGAAATTCTGAGGCGGTGAATGAGATTTTAAATGAGATCCGTGAAAGTGCCAAATCTGGAAAAGGAAATCTTTTAGCCTTATGTATTGAAGCGGCAAGAAGAAGAGTAACGCTGGGAGAAATGAGCGATGCGATGGAAGAAAGTTTCGGGAGATACAAAGCCAATATCAGAACAATTTCAGGAGTTTACGCCATGAACGCAGGGAAAAACGAATATTTTGAAAAAGCCTTACATCTCACTCAGAAATTTGAGGAAGAAGAAGGACGCCGTCCACGATTAATGGTTGCCAAAATGGGACAGGACGGACACGACAGAGGAGCAAAAGTAGTCGCAACCGCATTTGCAGATATGGGATTTGACGTAGATGTAGCTCCGTTATTCCAGACTCCGGAAGAAGTGGCAAAACAGGCAGTAGAAAATGATATTCATATTTTAGGAGTTTCTTCGCTGGCGGCAGGTCATAAAACTTTGGTTCCGCAGGTGGTTGAAGAACTTAAAAAACTCGGAGCAGATGATATTACTATTGTTGTAGGAGGCGTAATTCCGCAGCAGGATTATGAATTCCTGTATGCGAACGGAGCCGATTTTATTTTCGGTCCGGGAACCAATCTTCCGAAGTGTGCAGTAGATATTCTGGATAAATTTTTAAATTAAATTAACCTTTTCAGCCGATAAGTTGCACAGCTTTTGTACTGTACCCCATAATTAAAAAACAAAATATTATGGCTTATACAGTAGTTTCGGTATTTCCTGTAACAGTAGATACAGAAGAGATTAAAAAAGATTTAAAAAACAACGGTTTTGATGAAGCAAATATCATTATTTCCAGATCAAACCTTGAAAGCGGACTGTCAACCGACAATTATCAGGAAGATGAGCAGACCAAAGGGTTTTTCGAATATACGTTTGCGCATGATGATGAAATGCTTGATGCGTACAGAAAGCACAGCATCGGAAAAAATAATGTGATTGTATATGCTGATAATCTGGAACAGGCGGTTTCTGCAAATTCAATCCTGAATAAAAACGGAGCTTTGCAGGTATACAGAAAACCAGCGGAAGAAAAAACAGATATTCCTGAAGGAATGACGGAAGAGGAATACAACGGAATTATTGCAAAAGCAAGACACAATATTTATTTTCTGGGTTCAGAAAGGGTGTACCATTCCAATATCATCAAAGGGATGGATGACCCGATGGATGATCTGGGATCGAAAGATTAAGAGCTAAAAAATACGATAATAAATAGGCTGCTTCAGAAATGAGGCAGCCTATTTTGCTAAATATTATATGAAAAAAAACAATTAGGGTAGCAAAACTTTATCAATTGCATGGATAATTCCGTTGCTGCATTGTACGTCGGTTACAATAATATTAGAAACTCTGTTGTTGTTATCTGTAATTTTTGCACCGCCCGTTGTGGTAATCTTAAAACTTCCACCCTGGAAAGTTGGAACTATCATATTGTTTGTAAGATTATTAGATCCTACATTGGCTCCGGTAACTACGTGGTATTTCAAAGTATTTTCCAAAGTCGTTTTTGGAATGGCTGCAAGATTAGCCGCTCCGATTTCTGTTAGCAAAGAAGAAAATGCTGTGTTGGTAGGTGCGAAAACCGTAAACGGAGAATTGGCAGTTCCGCTTAAAATTCCAACAAAATTCGGCATATCGCTTCTTGTAAGAGCAGAAACCAAAGACGTAAACTGAGGATTTGCCGTTGCATGAGTAACAATAGTTGGCAAACCGATTACCGCATCTACTTTGTGGATCACTCCGTTGTTGGCATCAATGTCTGTGGCAACAACATTCGATACCCCATTAATTTTTACGCCGCCATTCGTATTGATAAACATACTGATTGGTCTTGTGGAAGAAGCAGATCCCATAGCAAGAGTAGAAACATAGCCGGTAGAAATTGCTGCTGCTTTTACTTCAGAATTCAAAACGTGGTTCATCAGCAAAGTTTTTAATGCCGCCGTAGGAACGTCATTAAGACTTGCATATCCGTTTGCTTGTAAAAAAGTTGCAAAAGCGGCATTTGTTGGGGCGAATAATGTGAAAGTTCCGCTTTGGTTAAGGGTTGCAGAAAGACCTGCTTTGTCGATGGCAGCTTTTAAACTGCTTAAATTACTGTCTGAAGAAACCAGTTCATACGTGGTCTTCTCAGTCATCATGTTGTCATCATTGTCGTCGCAGGAGATAATGCACAGCATGGCAACTCCCGAAAATAGTAGAGGTTTAAAGAAATTTCTCATAATATTATTTGTTAAGATGTAAAAACACATAGACAAATATTGTACCTTTTTATTTATTTTAGTAAAATAAATTTAATTTTTTATGTCAGTTTATCTTTTAATTCAGAAAAAGAGATGGATGAAAAAAGGAGTTTCGATTAAAAAAGAATTATAGATTTAATAAAAAACTAAAAAATAATTTTGATATTCAGAAAAATGTATATATTTGCAATGTAAAATAAAGTTTAACCATTTAAAAACAACGAAGCAATGTTCATATCCAATCAGCTTTCAACAGTAGGATTGCCTTTTGCAAAGGCGAGGCTTCGTGGTTTGGTACACTCTTAGAATAACAGTACAATGAAATATCAAAACCCGAAGTCGTAGAGATTTCGGGTTTTTTATTGCGCAATATTTCAAACTCAAAAACAGTTTTCCCGAAAAATCTTTTTAGTATTTAGGATTTCTTTCGAATTAGCAGATGATTTTTATCTGAAGCTATTTCCAGCTTTCCGCTGTATCTTTTTTGTGGCGACCAGAGCGAAGCGCAGGTCGCCACAAAAAAGGATGCCGCTGCAATCTGGGCTAGAAAAATCCATTGAAGAAACCTCATAGGTTTTTAAAACCTATGAGGTTTAGATAAAGCCAGCCAATATTTTGCTTGGCAAGATGTAATATGAAGTTTGGAAATAAGATTTCTGAACCTCACTTCTAACTCTAAATTAATGGAAAAAGATAGCCTTCTGTATTTCCGGATAAGAAGTCTGAGAAGCAGAAAAAGAATTATAAGAAAAGATGTAGAAAAACAAGTACGTAAAAAATATAAACGTCATAGAGAAGTCTGGAAGCAGAAAAGGAATATTCCGCTCATTCCGCTGGAAAAACCTTATCAGAAAGGATTTGTAAGATTTTTTGTTGTGAGAGATGATGTAAAACGTTCTAAAGACGGCGATTTCTTCGAAAATATTTTAAAGAAAATCAATACGGAAATGTACTCCGACACCCGAAAATTTCTAAAAAAGAAAAGAAAATCCGGACGGAGAATATATGTGGAAAAAGAACAAAAAATAGCAAATGTTCTGCCCTGGGAGTGGGATAATCCGAAGTTTGGTTTAACGGAACGCGAAAGACAGTATTTTGTAAAAAGAGAATATTACGCTCATAACAAAAAATTGATCAAAGAATATTATGAATTTACAGAACCGTGGAGATTCGTATTGAGAGTAAGACCGAATATGATTACACACTATAAACCTTTAGATGAAGATTTAGAAAGAGAATATAATGCGTTAGACTCCTATTTAAATCAGCACAAAGTAATAGGGATTATTCAAAAAAACATTTACGGGAAACCCGATAAATGGAGGGATAAATACAAAAGAAAAACTAAAGTGAGAAAATATTTTAATTATAGGATCTCCGCAGAAGAGCTTGCAGAAATATTTACAGACGGAGAATTTTAATTTTTCAGATAAATCATTAAACAACAAAAAGTAAGCATGACCTGGAAAGTTGCAAAAAGAAAAATAGGAAAAGCAGGAAATACAAAACAACAGCTGAAACGGCAGCAGGATTGGAACCGTAAATATGGCGAAAACTGGCAGATCGGATATTTTATAAACAATGAATTTGTAGCACAGGAAGATGCTTTGGAAATCATCTATTACAAAAGCTATGAAGAACATTTCGAAAATCATCCACAAGATTTATCAGAGCTTATTCATACAGCCAAAGCTATACGGAATCCGCATGCAGAAATGACGGGAGGAACAGATTTACAGGTTCCTGCTATTTATAAATATTTAAAAAATAAAAATCTTACACTCTTGGGTAATGAGATGGTAGACATAGGAACGTATGGAAGCAGATCTCATAAACTCAGTGTAAGGCTTAGTCCTCTTACCATTAAAGTAACAGGAAATCCCAATATGACCTTAGAAAAATTCTGGCAGGATAAGAAATGCCTTGTCATTTGGGAAGACAATTAAAACAAAAACAATGGGAAATTTAAAACTTAAAGGAAAAGATATATTAAAATTAGGCTATCCGAACAACCAGAGTGTCAACATTGCGCTGGAAGTGATGAAAAGGAACTTTGCCACCAAAAATATTCATCACGTGAAATCCATTTTAAAAGATATTCTGGTGAATCCGGAAAATTTTGAAAAAGATTTAACCTTCGGACAGATTGCTGAAGCTTTGCTTTCATCCAAAAAAACTGAAAAGAGGATGCTCAATACACATCGGGCGACATTCAACATTTTCGGAAACAATATTTCAGAGGAAGCAAAAAATCAATTATACACCGCGCTCAAGCTTCCAATTTCAACACAGGGAGCTTTGATGCCCGATGCTCACAGCGGATACGGACTTCCGATCGGAGGCGTTCTTGCGGTAGAAAATGCCGTAATTCCTTACGGAGTCGGGATGGATATTGGATGCAGAATGAGTCTCAGTATTTTGGATACGCCCATTTCATATCTTGAAGGAGCAAGAGATAAATATGAAAAAGCCCTTGCCGAACATACCAAATTCGGAATGTACGAAACCCACAAATCTCATGTCGACCATGAAATTTTCGACAGAGATACGTTTGATCTCATTCCGGTTTTGAGAAGATTAAAAGGAAAAGCCGTCAGACAGATGGGAACTTCGGGCGGCGGAAATCATTTTGTGGAATTCGGAGAAGTTGAAATTACGGAAGAAGACGAACAGATCGGTCTTCCGAAAGGAAAATATCTCGGAATCCTTTCGCACAGCGGTTCGCGTGGATTGGGAGCAGAAATCGCCCAGTATTATTCCAGAGTTGCGGCAGAACAGTGCCCTTTACCAAAAGAAGCACAACAGTTTGCATGGCTGGATCTTAATACTCATCTCGGATTAGAATATTGGACGGCAATGAATCTGGCGGGAGATTACGCTTCTGCCTGTCATGACGATATTCACAGAAGACTGGTAAAAGCGGTCGGAGGAAGAGTAAAGGCAAAGATCGAAAACCATCACAATTTTGCATGGAAAGAAATCCACAACGGAAAAGAAGTAATCGTTCACCGGAAAGGAGCAACTCCGGCAAATGAAAACGAATTGGGAATGATTCCCGGTTCCATGACGGCGAAAGGATTTATCGTTCGCGGAAAAGGAAATCCCGATTCTCTGAATTCCGCTTCTCACGGAGCCGGAAGAGCGCATTCAAGAGGCGAATGCAGAAGTCTTTTTACTCAAAATGACATTAAAAAAGAATTAAAATTAAAGAATGTCACCTTAATGGGCGGAAATGCAGAAGAAGCACCAATGGCGTACAAAGACATCAACGAAGTAATGAACGCGCAAAGCGAACTGGTGGATATTCTGGGAACTTTCCAACCGAGAATTGTAAGGATGGACAGGTAAAATAGTTTATGGATTTTAGTTGTTGGTTGATAGGTTTTTAACCAGCAACTATCATCCTGTAACAATCAACAAAAAACAAAAGAAATGGGAGCACCTCATAATATAAAAAGATACGGTGAAGTCTGACCGGAATTCAGAATTCAGAGCGGACTCGAAATTTTAGAAAAATTAAAAGATAAAATTATTATTTCAGGAGGCTGGGCGTGGCATTTTATGTCTAAACCCGGGCATACGGAATACAAACACGCGCACGACCATAAGGATATTGATGTTTTTGTGAAAAAAGAAAACGTCGCAGAAGTTGTCATCATCCTACAGCAAGAAGGTTTCCAAAAGGTCTGGACAAGATACGATCATCTTCAGAGCGAAGAAAACTTCCGAAGATATGAGAAAACAGTTGAGCTGGAAAACGGAAAATTCCACAGGATCACAATCGATTTTTTCGAAAGAAATGATCTTGAAATTGTTGAAGCCAATGGATTTACCATTGTAAAGCCTGAAGTTTTGCTCACGTTCTACAGAAACATTCATTCCAGTGATAAATGTTGGGCAGTTATGGCTGCAAAAGATTTACTGGAGAAAAGGATTGATCCTGTTGGTCATCCGAAATTAAGTGAAATCCCGAAATAAATTAAGATGGAAGACAAGATTAAAAAAGAAATATTCGAATTTATAAATCAGAATTTTTCTGATAACAGAAAATTATTAAGAGAAAAAGCAAACCAATTTTTGAAAAACCCTAATGTAACCAATTTGTTTTTAAATGAATTTGAAAAATTAAATATTGTCGTGCATTTTCAGTCTTTGTCTTCAGAAACAGATAAATTTTCGAAAGAAGAAATGGGAGACATTTCAGATGTCTGGAATTTTTATTTGAATGAAGATATCGATGAGGTAGATAAAAGTAAAGGTTATGAGGATTGGGATTTTGATACATATTTAGAATCAGGAAAGCCTCTTCACTGTTGTAAGGTTTGGATTAATTGGTTTTTAAAGCTTTATTACATCCAAAACTTTGAAATAATTAGAAAAGGAGAAGATGAAACAGAGCGAGTTTTAACAATTGCTGATCTTTATGAAAAAGAAAAATACAGTTCAATTTTAAAAATATTGAAACAAAACGGTTACGAAGATGTTACAGATGAATTGGCTCTGTTAAAAGCAGAGTCAGTTTCTACAGATTGTAATGATGATCCGACTGTTTTTGATTGTCTGTTTTCGGATATTATTCATCCTGTTCATTTTAAAAGTAATTAAAAATGGAAAAACTCATACAAATAACCTCAGGAAGAGGACCTTTAGAATGCCAATGGGTGGTGGCAAAAGTTCTGAAACACTTTCTTCAAGAGGCAAAAGATAACAATATAGATTACGAAATTATTCACCGTGAAAATGGCGATGAAAACCTTACTTTGAAATCTGTGACTTTGCTTTTACAATCAAAAAATCTCAATGAATTTTTAAGTACATGGTTAGGAAGTATTTGCTGGATTGGCAAAAGTACATTCCGGAAACTGCATAAAAGAAGCAATTGGTTTATCGGCATTTTTGAACTGGAGGGATTGGAGAAAATCAATTTTAATGAAAAAGATATTCAGTTTCAGACCACGAGAAGTCAGGGAAGCGGCGGACAAAATGTAAACAAAGTGAATACGGCGGTTCGCGCGACACACATTCCGACAGGACAAAGTGTTTTCGTTCAGGATTCGCGTTCACAGTTGGAAAATAAAAAACTTTCGATTGAAAGACTTAAAGCAAAAGTACTGGAACAGAATATCATCCAGCTTCAAAAAAGAATGCAGGAAACTTGGAATAACAATCTGAATGTTCAGCGCGGAAACCCGGTCCGTACTTTTTCCGGAACCGACTTCAAAAAGAATTATGAAGACAAATCATTTAAAAAACAGAGAAGTCAACTGAAAAACGAATTAAAAAACTACAAAAATGACCTTAACTAAAAATAAATACTATTTTGAGGCTTTAGACAACTATCCGTACAGTTTGCCGGAGTGTCTGGAAGCATTAAACTATGCGTTGTCTTATGATCCAGAAGATGCGGACAGCCTATGTCTGATGGGAAGAATCTACAGCGAAATGTTATCCGATTATGAAAAGGCAAAACTGTACTTTGAAGAAGCCATGCAGTGTGATGTGACGAATCTTAATACACCGCAATATTATATTAAATGTCTTCTGGATAACGAAGATTATCAGGAAGCAGAAAAACTGATTGATTATTCTTTGAAAATCAAGGGAATTGACAAAGCAACCTTATGGTTTTACAGAGCTTTACTTTCCGAAAAAAGAGGAAGTTTTGCTAATGCTTTGAAATTTCTGGATGAATCTGCAAAATACTGTTTTACAGAATACAGCCTGAATGTGGTGAAAGACCGCAAGAAATTCATCAAATCAAAAATGCCGAAAAAAAAGAAAACTAAAAAAGAGAAGGAGACGAAATAAGTCTCCTTTTTTAACATAATATATTTTTTTGATAGCCATTCATAAAAAATCTTAGATTTGCTTAAAATCAGCCACATGAATAAAAATATATTTTATATACCACTCTCTGTAGCGGTGATTTTCGCTTACAGTACAGTAAATGCGCAAAATTCTAAATCACTGATTCAGGATTACTATAAAAAAAATGCGCAGCTTACTCAGAAAAATAATTTTGATAATAAGCTCGGATTTATTATTCTTAATGAAGACAATTCCAAAAGCCTTGGTGCAAATATTATAAACGTACAGCAGACTTACGACGGTCTTCGTGTGTACAATGCTTTAGGCAAGGTTCTGATAAAAGATGAAAAAATTATCTCTGAAAAAAATGATTTCAAAAAAGAGATTATTGTCGGAAATCAGGGAAGTCCGAAGGAAAGAATTCCCGAAGAAACGCTGAAGCAAAATTTAAATTTGAAGGAAATTTCAAGAATAGAGTACTTACCCAATGTTTATTTTGAAAAGAATAATGTATTTGTACTGGCTAAAGAAATTTTTGTGTCAGACAAAAAATCTTCAGATGTATGGCACGTAATTGCAGATGCTTCCACAGGAGAAATACTTACTAAAGACAATCTTACGGTAAGCTGTAATTTTGATCATAACGAAAGCAGTGAAGAGAACTCTTATTCAGAACCGGTAAAATTTACTACTGAAAGCTCAGATTCTCAGAAAACGACTTCATTATTAGTTCCGTCTAATGCCTCTTATAATGTTTTTCCTCTACCGGTGGAAGCTCCAAGTTTCGGATCGCGCTCTGTTTTAAACAATCCTTGGGATCTCATGGCGTCACCTGAAGGATGGCATTCTACAGGCACAGCAAGCTATACTAATACAAGAGGAAATAATGTGTACGCTTACTCCGATCAGGCAAATGTAAACACACCGGGATATTCTCCGGACGGCGGAGCTTCAAGAAATTTTGACTTCACATTCGCAGAAGGAAGATACATCAATCCGTTTACGCATAAAGATGCAGCCATTACCAATCTTTTTTACATGAACAATAAGGTTCATGATGTTTTTTACAAGTTTGGGTTTACAGAGTCGGCAAGAAATTTTCAAACAAATAATTTTGGAAACGGAGGAATTAGTGGAGATGCAGTAAATGCAGAAGCATTCGACGGAAGCGGACTGAATAACGCCAATTTCAATTCAGGATATGAAACGGTAATCAGCGGAACAACTTACCTTCTTGCGCCAAGAATGCAGATGTATCTTTGGTCAAGAGCACAGACAAGCGCAGATCCTATTTCACGTTATCAGTATAATTCTCCCTCTACCGTTGCAAGCCGTCCAAAAGTTTTAACCGGTGCCGCCTCTTTTGGGCCTTTGCTGTTCGAAGGTCAGTCCGTAACAGGAAATCTTGCTGTTTCTTCACCGGCGGATGCCTGTACACAACCCGCAGCAGGAAGTCTTACAGGAAAAATCGCCGTTGTAACCAGTACTACCTGCGAATACAGTCT
The DNA here is from genome assembly GCF_037146035.1 of Chryseobacterium sp. MMO-72. Classification (NCBI taxonomy): domain Bacteria; kingdom Pseudomonadati; phylum Bacteroidota; class Flavobacteriia; order Flavobacteriales; family Weeksellaceae; genus Chryseobacterium; species Chryseobacterium sp. MMO-72. The sequence continues at coordinate 48,699 of NZ_JBBCWG010000009.1, read as the reverse complement.
TAAAGTTCTAAACGCTCAGAATGCAGGTGCAGTAGGCGTTATTGTTTACAGACCAAGTACAGATACTCCAACAACTATGGGAGCAGGAACCTATGGAAATCAGGTTACAATTCCTTCAATTAACATGGGGAAAACCGAAGGCGAATTTTTAGTAGCACAGATTTCAGGAGGAAATACAATAAACGCGACCTTAATTAATGATTTTAACGGATTTAAACATTCAAGTTTAGACAATGGAGTTGTTGCCCATGAATACGGTCACGGAATTTCCAACAGACTGACGGGACAGGGCTACAGTTGTCTCTCTTCTACCAACTCTACCGAACAGATGGGAGAAGGATGGTCAGACTACTTTGCATTGATGCTTACGACCAGACCGGGAGATACTTCTTCTCTGGCGAGAGGAATGGCAACCTATGTTGCAGAACAGGCAACAACAGGAAACGGAATCAGACCCGCAAAATATTCACTGGACTTTACAGTAAACGGATACACGTATAACAATACTAATTCTATGACTGGAGATCCTCACTCCATAGGATTTGTATGGGCTTCCATGCTTTGGGATCTTACGTGGAAATATGTAGAGAAATATGGGTATAACAGTGATGTTTTAGCCAATCCGAATTCGGGAAATGCCAGAATTTTACAATTGGTAATGGACGGGCTGAAACTTCAGGCCTGCAGTCCTACATTTATTGACGGAAGAGATGCCATTCTTCAGGCAGATCAGGTTAAAACAGGAGGAGCAGACAAATGTATGATCTGGAAAGCCTTTGCTAAAAGAGGCTTGGGAACAGCAGCTTCTGCCGGAAGCAAAACAGTAGGAACAGATCAGGTAGAAAGTTTTACCTATCCTGCAGAATGTGATATTGTACTGGCAACACAGGAAGCCGGAAATGCAGAAACAAAATATGTCGTTTTTCCAAATCCTACCTATGATGAATTCTTTGTAGGAAATATTGATAAATCCAAGGAAGACGTGAAGGTAAAACTTTTCGATATGTCAGGGAAATTAGTATTCTCCGATACGCGTGAAAACACCTCCAAAAAGGCATTTTCAACCAGAGGATTACAAAAAGGAGTATATATGGTAAACATCAGACAGGGTGAAAAAACTCAGACAGAAAAACTGATTGTTAGATAAATTATTCAATCAAATAATTTTAAGAAGGAAGTCATTTGGCTTCCTTTTTTGTACATTTAATAATGGAATTAAGATTCGAACGCAGACTGTTATATTTAAAAGAAACATTTTCAATTGCTTATGGAAACTATAATAAGAGGGAAGCCTTGCTCATAGAATTATCTCATCAGAAATGTAAAGGTTACGGAGAATGTGTAGCCATCGATTATTACAGGATTGATCTTCAAAGTTTTGTTTTAAAATTAAAAGAAATTCAGATTCTCATTGAAAGTCAGGAGATAATTCATCCGAAAGATTTTTTTACATTTTTATCGAATTTAAATCTGCCTCCGTTTTTACTTTCTGCATTGGATTGTGCGTATTGGGATCTTTTCGGTGAGCTGGAAAACAAAAGTTTTATTGAATTAAATCATCTTCCGTCAGACAAATTAGTTGAAAGTTCCATTACCATTTCTGTCGGTGAAATCGATCATCAGATTGAAAAAATCGAAAAAAGCTCATGGAATAAATTCAAAGTAAAATGCAAAGGCTTAGATAAAAACAACGTTGAAAAATTGTTACAGTTAAACCGAAATATTGCTTTAGATTCCAATGCAAGTTTTACGGATGAAGATTGTATCTGGCTTCAGGAAAATGATGAGGTTCAGAAGTTTTCTTATCTGGAACAGCCAAGACCAGTCGATAATTATCGAATCTTAGAAAAAGAAAGTTTTGCCAATTGGATGGCAGATGAAGATTGTCAGAATTTGGATTCATTAGACAAATTGATTCCCTATTACAAAAGCATCAACATCAAATTAATGAAATGTGGCGGATTAACCCCTGCTTTAGAAATGATCAGAAAAGCAAGAGCATTGAATTACAAAATCATGATCGGCTGTATGACGGAATCTACCGTGGGAATTTCCGCAGCCTGTAATTTAACAGGAATGGCAGATTATGCCGATTTGGACGGAGCTAATTTAATTTCAAATGACTATGCGACAGGAAGTTTCGTTAAAAACGGAAAAATTAGTTTATCTTCAAAACCAGGTTTGGGAATTATGATTAAATAAGTGAATGATGAATCGTCAATCCGCTTTGCTTATCAATTATTTCTCTCAGTGCTTTCATTCGCTGAGTGAAACGCCTTTGCAAACGAAAAATAAACAGATTAGAAATCAAAAAAACTTCGCGCTTTTTGTGTTAAAAATATAAAGAAGAATCAAAAACAAAAATAGACTTCATGGGAAGCCTATTTTTTGTTTGCTGAAATCAGATAATCATAAACCATTTGATGCTGGTCGTCACTCAGTTTAGCTTTAGGAGCCATTCTGCTGAGCGTATTGATCCAGCCCTGATCGTCGTGTTTTGCAGGATCCGGCAATTTATGACATCTGTTGCAGGAGTTTTCAAAAATTGTTTTCCCCTGTGCCAATTGTTCGGATGAAGTATATTTCGGTCCTGTTACCGCTGTACTTTTTGGTCCGCAGGAAATTAACATTCCCGCAGCGCTTAAAACAATACCTAAAATCAGTTTCTTCATAAAAATATTTTGTTGTGATTTACTTTTTAGCAGATACGATATAATCGTAAACCCACTGATGCTGTTCATCTGTAAGCTTCGCTTTCGGCGCCATCGAATTCATAATTCCTACCCACTGAACCGAAGTATGAGAAGCAGGATTTGGTAATTTGTGGCATCTTCCGCAAGAGTTTTCGAAAATTGTTTTTCCTTGTGCAATTTGTTCTGCTGTAGAAGTGGAAGCTACGGGAGTGGCTGCTGTGGAAGCTTTTGGTGTACAGGAAGCCAGTAAAACGGCAGCAAATGATGCTACAGCGATAAGTTTTTTCATGTTTTTTAACTGTTTATTCAAACAAATGTAGGAAATTCCCGTTTCCATTGATGAAATTGCACATAATTTAGAAGAAATACAAATAATAGTAGTGTAAATCGTGAAACCCGTTTCACTTGTAAATTGTGAATTTTTAAAATGAGCGAAAATTCTCACTACATTTGAATGGTGATTAAAAACAATTTTATCATTACAGTTTTAGAAGCTTAATCCCGCTTTCTGCTATATCTTTTTTTGCCATTACTCTTTCCCTTACAAAAAAAGGATGTCGCGTCAATCGGGGCTAGGTGTCCAGTCATCAATTCATAGAATTTTCCTTCAAACTTCAACTGCAGGTTTTGTAAGAAAAAAGTCAATTTTCAGCATTAAAAAAATTGACAAATGAAATGAATTCACTATTGACCATTCACTCTTTAATCCTTATTTTTGAAACAATGAAATTTTCTACAGAAGAGCTAATACAAGGAATAAGATCGGGAAACAAACGCCTGATCGCAAAAGCCATAACATTAGTTGAAAGTAAAAAAGCCGAGCACAGAACACAGGCAGAAGAACTCCTCAAACAAATCATGCCTTTCACGGGAAATTCGGTTAGAGTAGGAGTAACAGGGGTTCCGGGAGCCGGAAAATCTACATTCATTGAAAATTTTGGGAGACTTGCCATTGCCAATGGCAAAAAAGTGGCAGTTTTGGCTATAGATCCGAGTTCAGCCATCAATAAAGGAAGTATTTTGGGCGATAAAACCCGAATGGAAGAACTTGCCAAAGAAGAAAATGCATTTATACGACCTTCCCCGAGCTCCGGATTTTTGGGCGGAGTAGCAAATACAACTTTTGAAACCATGATGATCTGCGAAGCGGCAGGTTACGATTACATTCTCATCGAAACCGTTGGAGTAGGGCAGTCTGAAGTTTTGGTTGCCGATATTACGGATGTCTTTTTATTCTTAAAAATAATTGGCGGCGGAGATGAACTTCAGGGCATCAAGCGCGGAATTATGGAAATGGTAGATGTTATTTTCATCAATAAAGTCGATCAGGATAATCTTCAGAAAGCAAAAAATACCAGATTGGAATTAAAAAGAGCCTTAGATTTTATTCCGCCAAAAGAGAAAGACTGGAAAGTTCCTGTTTTGCTGGGTTCTGCTTTACATAACGAAGGTCTGAATAATGTTTTTAATAAAATTAATGATTTTATAACCCTCAAAAAGAAAACCGAAAGATTTGCTGAAGTAAGAATTCAACAGGCAGAAAAGCGTTTTGAGTATTGGGTTCAGGAATATATTTTAACAATGATGAAAAAAAATAATTCTATTGAGGAAGCCTACATTCAGCACAAAAAAAATGCTTCAGCCATGATTTCTAATCCCAGTACCGAAGCAAAATTATTTGTTGAAAAATTTTTATCTGAGCAGTAAAATTAAAGCTTTTCTTTCTGCACTTCATTTTTTGTAATGTATCCGTCGTAAGAAATCGGTTGTCTGTCGTTGCTTCTGATGGATGTAAATGCCTTTCCGTTTTTGAAAACCTCAATATTAATTTCATCCACCGAACTCTGGTCATTTACTTTAATTTTGATGAGCGATTTTCCTCTCTTTCCTTGAGATTTAGTCACTGTAAAATCTTTTGAAGTAAATCTGTAACTGTTTTGGGTGGTGTTTCCATAAGTAGGGTTAAAAATTCTTCCGAAATAAGGAAGCGTTACTTCAAGCTTATCCTTTCTCAGATCAATAGAATAATTACTTCCCGAAAGATCCAGAATTCTGGTTGCCGTAGCATTTGGCATAGAGCTCATAATGTTGATAACGTCATAATTGGTGGGTGTTGCTCTTTCTGCACGGAAAGAAAAATCATCAGAATTAATAAGAGCTGTTACACTCTGAGAATCGGTAGCGGTTTGGGAAGAACAGTTCTGAAAGATCATCAGAAATCCAAAAATACATATGATTGAAATATACTTTTTCATGTTACTAAAATAATTGTTAAATTTAGATAGCAAATTATATGCAAATATATTCTTTAAAATTATTTTGGAACAAAAATTGTAAAGGTTGAACTTATACACTCGCACTATGAAAATAAAACACATTTTTGGAATCGGAGCCATAGCTCTGTCGGTCGCTGCCTGTACTACAAACCCTATTACGGGAAGATCTTCTCTGCAGTTGGCAAATAACTCGGAAATTATGACCATGTCTGCTCAGGAATACAAAACAACACTAGGAAAATCCAAAGTGATTTCCGGAACTGCAGATGCAAAAAGAGTGGTAAGTGTAGGTTCCAGAATAAAGTCTGCTGCCGAAAGATATTATCAGCAAATTGGGCGTTCTGCAGATCTTGCGAACTACAAATGGGAATTTAATCTTCTTCAGAGTAACGAACTGAACGCATGGTGTATGCCGGGTGGAAAAGTTGCCGTTTATACAGGGATTTTACCGGTTACAAAAAATGAAAACGGACTGGCTGTCGTAATGGGACATGAAGTTTCACACGCTTTGGCAGGACACGGAAATGAGAGAATTTCTCAGGCTATGATTGCACAGTACGGCGGACAGATTTTGGGAGGATCTATCTCAAATTCTCAGTGGGCAAGTGTTTTTCAGCAGGTTTACCCTATCGGTTCTCAGGTAGCCTTATTAAAATACGGAAGAAATCAGGAGTCTGAGGCAGATCAGATGGGATTATATCTGATGGCAATGGCCGGTTACGATCCTAGAGAAGCAATCCCGTTCTGGAACAGAATGGAAGCTGCATCTACGGGAGCCAGACAACCGGAATTCCTTTCTACTCACCCGAATCCTGAGACAAGAATTTCAGATATTAATAAAAACTTGCCTAAAGCTTTGGAATATTACAGGGCTGCAGGAGGTAAAATGTAAATTATACAAAATTTTAATCTTGAGTAAAGCCTTGTTGAATTTTAATAAATTTGATAGGGCTTTTTAATTTAAACCACTTAAACACAACACTATGAAAAATTTAACCATTATCGGACTTGTGCTGTTAGCTTTGTCTATACTGCTGTTTTATTTAACATCTAATAATTTTACAATAAATGATCTTCAGATGTCTCATATCATGGGAATTCTGGGCGGAATCGGAATTGGTTTAATTATCGGAGGAATGGTAGGCTATGTAAGTAAAGGAAGTGCGATAAAAGCTGAGCAGAAAAGAAAAGAATTTAAACAATTGCAAAAAGATAAAGAAGATCTGGAAAAACAGGCGGCAGAAATTGCAAGACGAGAAGCAGAACTTCGCAGTCGTGAAAATCAAAATCCTCAAATCTAATGATCTGAGGATTTTTTATTAGGTTGTTATTTTCGTCAGTTAAAATTTATATCCTACACCTACCATAAATAAATTCGGTCTGTTATCATATCGGATTTCCTGTCCGGAAACTTTGTTGATAAAGTTTCTGGAATCTTTACTGAAAGCGCCTTCATATCTTGCATTCACAAGAAATTTTTTAATTTCCAGCTGAGCTCCGAACTGGTAACCTACTGTAAAATTGTCTTTTGCGTTTTCCTGAAAATCGTTATAGGTATTTTCTTTACTCAAATTGTAGCTCGCTACCGGACCTGCATACACTCCCAGAAAATCACCTAAAACTTTATGCCCGATTAATACGGGTAAGTCCAAACGGTTATTTTTAATATCGAAAGTGGTATTTGATGCAGGATCTGTAAAATCACTTTTAAAAGTAGTATAATACAATTCCGGCATTAGAAAGAACGAGGCAGGAAGATTTGCCTTTAAAGAAAGACCAATATTGAAACCTACATTATTTTTGCCTTCTCCTTCAATTGCCTGGTTTACGGTTCCTTTAATATTTTTCCAAGAAGGAGAACCTGTAGGAAAAATTAAATTCGTTTTCGCCGCAAGAGAAATCTGCGCGGAAGCCAACATAGAAAAACCTATTAACGCTATACTAAATGCCTTTTTCATTATCTTCTATTTTTGTAATTGTGTTATCAATCGTTTTATTATTCTCAAGCAAATATTCTCTCAGTTCTTTAAATAACTCTGATGAATAAACGAAATCAATGAGATTTTTATTGCCTGCCGTAATCAGAACATCCTTATTTCCTTCCCATTCTTTGATCCCAAGTCTCAGGTAAACAATTTTCTCGCCAATTGTCATTACAGAATTCATATCGTGGGTATTGATAATCGTTGTCGTGTTATATTCTTTGGTAATTTCGAGCAGAAGATCATCAATTACATTAGACGTATAAGGATCAAGACCCGAATTGGGTTCGTCACAGAAAAGATATTTCGGATTATTTACAATGGCTCTTGCAATCGCCACACGCTTCTGCATTCCTCCGGAAATTTCCGATGGGAATTTTCTGTTGGCTTTATCAAGATGTACTCTTCCGATAACATCAAACACCCTTTTTTTCTTTTCTCTGAATGTTAAATTTGTAAACATATCCAGCGGAAACATAATATTTTCCTCTACTGTTAAAGAGTCAAACAAAGCACTCCCCTGAAATACGGTTCCGATTTCAGAACGAAGATGCTGTTTTTCCTCACGCGTCATTACGTTAATATCTTTTCCGTCGAAAAGAATTTCTCCCGATGTTGGCTGATAAACATTCAATAAACTTTTAAGAAAAACCGTTTTTCCGGAGCCACTCTGTCCGATGATTAAGTTTACTTTTCCTTTATCAAAAGTGGTTGAAATTCCTTTAAGTACTTCAACTTCATCAAAACTCTTTTTAAGATCTTTTACCTCAATCATCAGCTTAAAATTAATTGGGTTAATAACAATTCCGAAAGGATAATAAATACCATTGTCCAGACTACAGCCTGTGTACTTGCTCTACCAACTTCCAGCGATCCTCCTTTCACGTTATATCCAAAATAAGAAGGAACTGTTGCAATGATAAAGGCAAAAACAATAGTTTTGGTAAATGCATAATAAATAAACAGATTAGGCATATACATTTGGATACCCACAACATAATCGTTTGTCGTCCAGTTTCCCGTTAAAATTCCTGCAATATATCCTCCTGCAATACCAAAAACAATACTAATGGCAATTAATAAAGGATTAAAAATTACACAGGCAATAATTTTAGGGAAAATCAGAAAGTTGGGAGAATTTACTCCCATAATATCCAAAGCATCAATCTGTTCGGAAACCCTCATTGTTCCGATACTGGAAGCAATGTAAGAGCCTACTTTTCCGGCTAATATCAGACTGATAATAGTCGGGGAAAATTCCAGAACCAAAACCGCTTTCGTGGCATATCCTACGAAAGAAGGAGGAATCGGGAAAGATGAAGCATCGAAGTTATTGAACATCTGGATCGCAACAACTGCTCCCACAAATATTGAAGTGAAGATCACCAACCCAAAAGAGTTGACTCCCAAATCGTTTATTTCTCTCATGAACAGCTTCCAGAAAACCCTCATTTTCTGAGGCTTCTGAATAGATTTACCAAGAAGAAGGATGTATTCTCCTACAGCTGTAAAAAACTTTTTTAACATTCTGCTAAATTAGACTTTTTTTATTGAATTAGATTGAAGTTGAGACCTGAACGAAGTCCCACTTTCAACATTAAATTTTAGTATATCACAATGTAGACCAAAAACATTATTTTGCATTTTTATCTCCTGTAAGAACCAGCAAAACTGTTTTTAAAATAATCACAAGATCCAGCACAAAACTCCAGTTTCTTACATAGAAGGCATCTGCCAAAACCCTTTTGTTCATTTCCACTTCCACATCTCCGGCATCTCCGCGAAGTCCGTTTACCTGAGCAAGACCGGTAATTCCGGGACTTACAAGGCTTCTTAAACTGTATCTTCCGATTTTAGGTTTGTAATAATCGTCAACAGCCAACATATGCGGCCGCGGACCTACAATAGACATTTCACCTTTCAGAACATTTATAAACTGCGGCATTTCATCCAGACTGGTTTTTCTTAAAAATTTCCCGATCGTTGTAATCCTTGAATCATTCTCTGAAGTGGTTTTCGTGGAAGATTCATCATTCACAACCATGGTTCTGAATTTAATACATTTAAAAACTTCTTCATGAAAACCATATCTTTCCTGAATAAAAAAGACGGGACCTTTCGATGACGACCGTATTAAAATGGCGATAATCGGAAAAAGCCACGAACAGACTCCCACCAAAATTATTACCGAAAAAATAACATCAAAGGTTCTTTTCAGTAAAAAATTGGAGTAGTAATCGAGAGGATATTTTGCCTGATTGAGAATCGGCTGTGTCTGAATATAGCCAATATCATACAGAAAAAAATTATTCTGAATAATGCTCGGAATCAGAGAGATATGTACTTTGTTGGCTTCAGCCAATTTAAAAATTTCCCGTTCCTGCTTTTCATCATATCTGTTTTCAGTCGGAATAAATAAAGTATGAATTCCGTTTGTCTTCCAGAAATCAATCAGTTCCTCAGCATTTATTTCTGCATTTTGATAGTCGAAAATTTTATAACCGTAATCTCGTCTATCCTTTAAAATATTCTTTAAAACTTCCGTAGAGCTGTTTTCACTCAGGAACATAACATTTCTGTGATTGATTCCGAGACTTCTGAAGTATTTAATTCCAAAATAAATCAAAGATTTCGCAAGGAAAATAAAGAAAAACAGATAAAACGAAAGCCAGTAAATATCCGAATTAAAAAATACATTGTAACTCACCTTTCCGATAAGAAAAACTCCCAGAATGAAAAGTAAAAAATGAATTAAAAGCCTTTCTAAAAATAAAGTATAGGTAAGATTTCTCGGGATATTATAAATCTTTGTCCTGCCGCTGAGAAGCATCCAGAACAGAAATAACAATGCCAGAGAAAATAAATTCTGATACCATGTTTCCTGATTGTATTTTAAACTTTCATTTCTGCTCAGAAAAAAGAATATAAAAATAGATGCAATAACCATAAGGTCAAGCAAAACGATGATCGATTTCAGGTATCTGGAGTATCGAATTCTCTGCATCTATAGGCAATTACGGATACGAAAGGCTAAGTTACATATTTTTATGGGATATTCAGATACTTATGGGTCTGAACTGATGCCCTCCACTCCGGATTTTCCAAAATAAAGTCTGTAATTTTAGGATACATTTCATCCCTTTTGCTCCATTCGCTCTGAAGATACAGCGTACAGTTTTCCGATACTTTTGAAGCCTGTTCCTGAGCAAATTTAAAATCATTATTGTTGAAAACAATGACTTTCAGCTCATGTGCTTTAGTATAAATTTCTTCCTTCGGAAGTCCGGTTTTCTTTGGAGAAAGGGTAATCCAGTCGATTTGTCCGCTCATCGGATAAGCTCCCGAAGTTTCGATATGAATAGAACAGCCTAATTCTTTTAACTTTCCTGTTAAAATATCAAGATTCCACATTAGAGGTTCTCCTCCTGTTAAAACGATTGTTTTACAATGTTTAGCTGCAGTTTCGGCAATGTTTTCCGCATTCATTAAAGGATGGAGATTCGGATCCCAGCTTTCTTTTACATCACACCAATGGCAACCGACATCGCAACCACCTAATCTGATGAAATAGGCTGCTTTTCCGGTATGCGCTCCTTCTCCCTGAAGAGTGTAAAAATGCTCCATTACAGGGAGCATTTTACCTTGTTTTAATAATATTTCTTCTGTTAAATTCATTTTAAATTAGTCGTTATAGACCGAAGTTTTATAAGCAATGATGGTGTTTTTCATCAGCATCGCTCTTGTCATAGGTCCTACTCCTCCCGGAACCGGCGTGATCCAGCTTGCTTTCGCAGCACAGCTGTCGAAATCTACATCACCCGCCAAATAGTATCCTTTCGGAGAATCGTCGTCTACTCTTGTAATACCAACGTCCACAATTACAGCTCCGTCTTTAATCATTTCACCTTTTAAAAAATGAGGATCGCCTAAAGCCGTGATTACGATGTCTGCTTTTTTAGTATATTCTTCGATGTCTTTTGTATAAGAGTGCGTTAAAGTTACCGTAGAATTTCCCGGGAAATCTTTTCTTCCCATTAAAATACTCATAGGTCTTCCTACAATTTTACTTCTTCCGATGATAACACAGTCTTTACCTTTTGTTTCAATATTGTATCTTTCCAGTAAGGTCAAAATTCCAAACGGTGTTGCAGGTAAAAAAGTATCCATTTCCAAAGCCATTTTTCCGAAATTTTCAGGATGGAAACCGTCAACATCTTTTCTCGGATCGATTGCGTTGATAATTTTTTCCTGATCGATCTGTTTTGGCAAAGGCAACTGAACGATAAATCCGTCCACTGCTTTAGATTTGTTTAATTCGTCGATTTTTTCCAATAATTCAGATTCTGAAACGGTGCTTGGAAATTTAATTAAGCTTGACTGAAATCCGACCTCTTCACAATCTTTCACTTTTGCATTTACGTAAGCCTTACTCGCTCCGTTGTTTCCAACAAGAATCGCTACCAAGTGCGGAGCCCTTCTCTTGTTGGCAAGAATTTTTTCTACTTCAGCCTTAATTTCCTGTTTTATTTCTTTGGATACTTTTAATCCGTCAAGAATTTGTGCCATTTTTACTTTATTACTTTTTATTAGATTTTTTTATGGATATTTTTCCGGATTCTGGTGGGTGCAGAAAACGGAGAGAATATTTACGATTTTTTCTTTTTCATCTACATCAAATAAAACTAAATAAGGCAGTTTCTTTAAAGGAATTGCTCTTACATCTTTATATTTTACTGCGAAAAAAGGATTTATTTGCAAAGATTTATAAGCGTCCAATAATTTTTTCTTAAAACTCTTAGCTGCAGATTGAGATTGCATTTTATAATATTTAATGGCATCATCAATATTATTGTTTGCAATTGGAGAAACCAAAATTTTAAATGCCATACTTTTCGGAAATTCTCTTTAACGATTCGAATGCATCTACCGATTGTGATCTGTCTTGTTTTAAAGCTTCATCAATTACCCTTTTCATTTCATCTGTCAGCTCAAAATCATCCTCATTTTTTTCAAAGCTGATTTTCATTTTTTTCAAAAGATTTTCCATTAAAGTTTCTTCTTCTTTATTTTTAAGATGGATGGTAATAGTACTCATATCTTTGTATTTTAATCAAAATTAATGAAAATCAGCAATAATTTTATTTGTTTGCTTTATAATAATTAATTAATCCGTTGGTTGAAGAATCGTGAGAATTAACCGTCTCATTATTTTCAAGTTCCGGTAAAATTTTATTGGCTAAAACTTTTCCTAATTCCACACCGAACTGGTCGAAACTGAAAATATTCCAGATTACCCCCTGAACGAAAATTTTATGCTCATATAATGCAATTAACTGTCCTAGTGAAAAAGGAGTTAATTCGTTGAATAATATTGAGTTAGTTGGTGTATTGCCGTGGAAGACTTTATAATTTAATAAGAACTCAATTTCTTCTTCAGATTTTCCTGAAGCTTTTAATTCTGCTTCTACTTCTTCTTCCGTTTTCCCGAATGCAAGAGCTTCAGTCTGAGCGAAAAAGTTCGCCAGTAATTTATCCTGATGATCAGAAACTTTATTCGGGCTTTTTGCATACGCAATAAAATCTGCCGGAATCAGTTCTGTTCCCTGGTGAATCAACTGATAGAAAGCGTGCTGTCCGTTTGTTCCCGGTTCTCCCCAAATAATTGGTCCTGTCTCATATTCTACAAATTCCCCGTTTCTGTCCACACATTTTCCGTTACTTTCCATATCACCCTGCTGGAAATAAGCAGGAAAACGGTCTAAATATTGCGAGTAAGGAAGGATTGCATGAGTGGTTGCTGCATAGAAGTTTCTGTACCAGATTCCGATCAGTCCCATTAAAACAGGAATATTTTCCCCGAAATCTGCCGTCTGGAAATGTTGGTCTGTATCGTAAGCTCCTCTTAATAATTGTTCGAAATTTTCATAACCCACTGCAAGAACGATACTTAAGCCAATCGCACTCCACAATGAGTATCTTCCGCCAACCCAATCCCAGAATTCGAAAATATTTTCCTCTGCAATTCCGAAGTCTTTAACTGCCTGAACGTTAGTAGATAAAGCGACAAAGTGTTTTGCTACATCTTCCTGTTTTCCGGCTTTTAAGAACCAGTCTTTCGCTGAGTTGGCATTCGTCATTGTTTCCTGTGTCGTAAACGTTTTGGAAGCAATGATAAATAAAGTGGTTTCAGGATTTAAAGTCTTTACAACTTCCGCCAGATGATTTCCGTCTACATTGGAAACAAAATGAACGTTTAACCTTGTTTTAAAATGCTTCAGAGCTGAAACTACCATCACAGGTCCCAAGTCTGAACCTCCGATTCCGATGTTTACCACATCTGTAATTTCTTTTCCGGTAAAACCTTTGTGATCTCCCGAAATAATGCTTTCGGAAAAAGATTTCATATGATCCAGAACTCTTTTGATCTGAGGCTTGATATTTTCGCCGTCAACCAGAATTTCTTTATCTGAAAAATCCCTCAAAGCAGTATGAAGGACAGCTCTTCCTTCTGTTTCGTTAATTTTATCTCCCGAAAACATTTTAGAAATCGCATCTTTCAATTCGCATTCTTCTGCAAGATTTAAAAGTAGATTTTTTGTTTTGGAATCAATTAAATTTTTAGAATAATCAAACAAAAAATTAGGTCTTTTGATTGAAAATTCATTAAAACGGTTCGGATTGTATTGGAAAAGGCTTCTTAAATCGAAATCATTGTTGGCAAATTGTTCGTCAAGCGCTTTCCAGCTATTGGTTTGAGTAGGATTTATTTTTGATAGCATATCTTTAGAAATTAAGGTTTTGTGACTTCGGATTCAGGATTATTGAATGCTAAATCCTCGTGCAAAATTATTGATTTGCAAATTTACGGAATTTTAGTTCAATCGTATTAATGGATGATTAAAAATCAAATGTATATTGAGTAATAATTGATTTTTTTAATACTTAAAATGCTTATTTTTAGGCATAATATTTTACGACATCATGCTGAACAGAAGAAATTTTATTAAAAAGTCATCGTTGGGAGTAGGATTTTTCGCATTGCCTGTTTCTGCAAGATTTTTATTTGCAAACGATTATGTTTCTAAAAGACCTCCTGTCAATGAACGAAAATTTACTTCAGTAGCTGTTGAAAAAACCATTAAAGCCATCAAAAAATCAATTGCCGATGAAGAATTGGCATGGATGTTTGAAAACTGTTTCCCAAATACGCTTGATACAACCGTAAAATTTTACCGGAAGAATAATAAACCTTATACTTATGTTATCACAGGAGATATTGACGCGATGTGGCTTCGGGATTCTTCCGCGCAGGTTTATCCTTATTTAAGTCTCGCCAATGAAGATGAAAAACTGAAAAATCTTCTGAAAGGCGTCATTAATAAGCAGGTTGAATGCGTTCTTCTTGATCCTTATGCGAACGCGTTTTTCGATAATTCAAGCAAAATAAGCGAATGGAAAGCCGATTCAACGCAAATGAAACCCGGAATTCATGAAAGAAAATGGGAGATCGATTCACTTTGCTATGTCATGAGATTATCTTACAATTACTGGAAAATAACAGGAGATTCTTCTGTTTTTGATGTCGACTGGAAAAAAGCGATGCTTTTAATTTTGCAGACTTTTAAAGAACAGCAGCGAAAAGATTCAAAAGGTCCGTACAAATTTCAACGATCTAACGGAAATCCTTTGGATACACAATTTGCAGGAGGTTATGGAAATCCTACAAAGAAAGTGGGGCTGATTCATGCAATGTTCAGACCTTCGGACGATGCGACTTTTTATCCGTTTTTAATTTCTTCCAATATGTTTGCGGTCGTTTCTTTGAGGGAAACTGCTGAAATTTTTTCTGAAATTTTTAAAGATGAAAATACCGCTGCTCAGTTTAAAAATTTAGCAGAAGAAGTGGATGAAGCCATTCAGAAATATGCAGTTTTAAATCATCCGACTGCAGGGAAAATTTATGCCTTGGAAATCGATGGTTTTGGGAATGCTTTATTTATGGATGATGCGAATGTTCCGAATTTATTATCCATTCCTTATTTGGGTTACAGATCCAAAGAAGACGAGATCTATAAAAATACCCGAAAATTTTCTTTAAGTAAAGCAAATCCGTGGTTCAGTGAAGGTAAATTTGCGAAAGGAATTGGCGGACCGCACATCGGAGAGCATAAAATCTGGCCTTTAGGTTTGATTATGCAGGCTTTGACAACGGATGATAACGAAGAAATTGTTTCCTGCCTGAAAATGCTGAAAGCCACACATGCCGGAACCGGATTTATCCACGAATCTTTTGATGTAGATAATCCGAAAGATTTTACAAGATCATGGTTTGCGTGGGCAAATACATTGTTTGGAGAACTAATTCTTCATCTTTATAAAACAAAACCTGAAATCCTGAAAAGAAAGTTTTAAGCATAAAAAACCTCCGGATTTACCGAAGGTTTATTGTAAAATTTAAAATATATAGATAACCGAAGTTAGGATCGCTAAATTTCTGTTGTAGGCTGTTTTTTAGCAGGTTTTCTTTTTCTTACGAAATAAACAGCGGCAATTCCGATTAATACAATTGGCCAGACGGTGATGAGTCCTACTACAATTTTCTGGATCAGATAATATCCTTCCACAAAAGCTGATTTTGCACTGTACAGAAAATCAAATTTGTACTTGTCGTCTATGCTTTGTGTATTGGTAACAGCGATTTCTGCTATTCGTATTTTGGGTTCTTTAATGTAAATGTCAACAGTGCTGTATTTCAGCATATCGGTCATATTCATGCTTTCCAGTTGCTGGCTGTTTCCTTCCTTCATATTTTCATCGCTCATGGTTACTTTGTCTTTATTTACTTTCATCTGAGCAATATTGTCGGTTGTTTTTTTGTTTCGCTGAGCTTCCAGAGCAGAATATTTAATATTTGCCGTTACATCTTCCGCATGAATCGATCTTACATTCAGGAACAGTTTTTTATTATTAATTAAAGTCAGCAGTTCGCCCAATTTTTCTGTGGGAACTCTTACCTGCATGGCATTTTCGGACTGGTATTTTTTTATCAGCATTGCCTGTTCGTCTGATGTGTTGTAAGTTTCTTCAGAAACCACGTTGCTTTTCAGGTCGCTGTTTGTTACAAATCCGCCTAAATCCTGAACCGATTTTTCGATTGAAATTGTTGCTTCGTACACATCTTTCACTTCCATATTTACATCTGCTGTTTTAATGAACTGTTTGTCTTTTACCTTCATCGTTGCAACAGAAGAAACACTGTCTGAAGTTATTGATGCTGCGGAATCCGCGGTTGCATATTTTTCCAGGTCTGAAGAAGAAACTTCTCCTTTTTTACATGAATAAAACCCTAATAAAAGTGCTGTTGCGATAGTGAGTCTGATGTACTTCGTTTTCATAGATATAGATTTTTAATGTTTTGCTTATCCTAAAGTTCAGACAGAATCGTTTGTAATATTTGAAAATGAAACGTAAAAATTCTGTAAAGAAAAATTCCATTTTAATTATTTGAAATTCAGTATTTTGTAAATTATTAACGATTTGGATACCCTATTTTCGGAGTAATTTTTGATGTTCTTTTACAAATCAAACACAACAAATTATTATGTCAAATACTTTTTCCAAAATCAGAAACGCCATAGAATTATTCAGATCCATAGATTTTGATCAGTTAAGTTCAATTTCTCAAAAGGTAAATCTTCCCAAGCTGATGGAAAATTTCTCCAAATTAGATGATAAGCAGCTTAACGGAATGATGAAAATGCTTGATCCTCACAAAAAGAAAAAGGAGCTTCCCGAAATTGACGGCGATTTTTACGATATATATCACACATTAAGCCCTGAACAGCGTGAAATTCAGTTAAAAGTGAGAGCATTCATGGAAAAAGAAGTTAAACCACTTGTTAATCATTATTGGCTGAGAGATGAATTTCCGCATGAATTAATCCCAAAATTTCAGAAACTGAATATCTGCGGAGTTACTTACGAGGGTTACGGCTGTCCCGGAATGCCTTTTTTAATGGAGGGTGTTATTGCGATGGAAATGGCTAGAATTGATGCTTCCATCGCTACCTTTTTCGGAGTGCAGTCCGGTTTGTCAATGGGTTCCATTTATATCTGCGGTTCAGAAGAGCAAAAGCAGAAATGGCTTCCTCAGATGCAGAGATTTGAAAAAATCGGAGCTTTTGGATTAACAGAACCTGAAGTTGGCTCCGGAGCTGCAGGAGGATTAACGGTTACCTGTAAAAAAACACCAGAAGGCTGGATCCTGAACGGACAGAAGAAATGGATCGGAAATGCAACATTTGCAGATTTAATTATTATCTGGGCAAGAGATTTAGATGACGGCGAAGTGAAGGGATTTATCGTAGAAAAAGACAATCCAGGGTATTCCGTTGAGAAAATCAAAGGGAAAATGGCGTTGAGAATTGTTCAGAATGGTTTGATTACGCTGAAAGATTGTTTGGTAACAGAAGAAAACAGGTTGCAGAATGCCAATTCTTTTAAAGATACCGCAAAAGTACTGCAAATGACGAGAGCCGGAGTTGCATGGATGGCAACAGGATGTGCAAGAGGAGCGTACGAAAGTGCACTGGATTACACAAGAAAAAGAGAACAGTTCGGAAAACCGATTGCTTCTTTCCAGATGATTCAGGGACATTTGGTAGAGATGCTTTCCAATCTTACAGCAATGCAGACGATGGTTTTCAGGCTTTCCGAAATGCAGGATGCAGGAATTTTAAAAGACGAACACGCTTCTCTGGCAAAAGTTTTCTGTACCATGAGAACCAGAGATATTGTTTCCAGAGCACGGGAAGTGATGGGCGGAAACGGAATTCTGCTCGAATATGATGTCGCAAGATTTGTAGCCGATGCGGAAGCTATTTATTCTTATGAAGGAACAAAGGAAATCAACTCCCTTATCGTAGGAAGATCAATTACAGGTTTTAGTGCATTTGTTTGATATTAAAAATGAATTGTCAATAATCAATTCGCTTTGCTTGTCAATTTAAAAATTCACTTTCGAAGCAAAATTCACAATTGACCATTCAATCTCTTATTTAACTAAGTTTTTATATTTTTCTTTATTATCGATAATCATCCAAAGATTGATAAGGAAAAGAACTCCGGTAATTGACATCCCCATCGGAGATTTGTCTAAGGTAAAGATATGACAGACAATTCCGATCATTACCGGAAGAATAATAATGGCGCCCAAAGCTCTCGTTTTAGGAAAAATAAAAAGCAGACCGCCTATAACTTCGACTATTCCTGTAAGCGGCATCAGCCAACTGATTTCTCCAAATGCGGCAAAAAGTTTCATTTGTTCGGGAGTCGGCTTTTCCATCGGCATATAATTGAAGAATTTGTTTAATCCGGCATTAATGAACATCAATCCGAAAAGAAGAGAAAGGATAAATTTTACGATTTTCATGTTATGATTTTTTATTAAAGTTAAATAAAAATACAATTGGCTGATTAAAAAGAAAATAAAATTTAAATAAATTCTCTGTTTTGAGAAATATTTAGTGAACTATATGGATTGATTTAATATATTTGTTGCACAATACAAATAAAACTAAATATTATGCTGAAAAATCTTAAAAAACTAAATCGTGCAGATTTAAGAGAAATTAAAGGAGGCGGTGGCGCGGAAAAATGCGATATCGGACCTGTTGGATGTCCTTGTAAAATTCCGCCGGGCGATCCTTGTTTGGGTGGAGGAGGAGATCCCGGAAATCCTGGAGACCCTGTAGGATATTGTCCGGACAGCGGAGAGTATATTTATTGTACCGCACTTTGTCCAAACGGATTACAGCCTCTTTGTGCATTGTAAAAAAAAAGCCTTCAATTCTGAAGGCTTTCTTTTTATAGTTAATTGTTGATTATCAATCCATTTCCTTTAAAGTGATATTCTTGGAGATTTTATAGGTTTTCTTCTTTTTATGAGGTTTTTCTTCTTCACCCAGCAATTTTCCCCAAGGCTGAAGTCCCTGAACTCTTTCGAAAATTATTTTAATGATGGCAATTGCCGGAATACAAAGAAACATCCCCGCAATTCCCCACAAATGTTCTCCGATAAGAATTCCTATAAATGAAAATAAAGCATTGATTTTTACTTTGGAGCCCACCACAAATGGCAGAACAATATTTCCGTCTACAACATGAACCGCAATATAGCCGATTGCCACATAGATGCAGGTAGATGGAGTAGAGGTTGCGAAAGCGATAAAACATGAAATCAAAAGACTGATGCAGATTCCCAGATACGGAATTACATTTAACAAGCCCGTAAGAACTCCTAAAAGAATGGCGTATTTTACTCCCAGAATCGTAAGAACAATAGAAGTAAGGACGGAAACGATTAAAATCTGAAGACACAATCCGATAATGTACTTTTTGGTCATCACTCTTACTTCGCCTACCACTTCCTGAACGCTGGCTTTATGTTTTTCATTAAAAACGGTAATAATAAAGTTATTTAAAACTCTTCTGTAATTCAAAATGAAGATAAAAAACAGAATAAAAAACACAAAGAATCCTAAACTCGAGGAAAAAATCCCAAAAGTAAAGCCCAGAATAACCCCCGAAGATGAAAGAAGTTTATTCAGTCCCTGATCAATATAATTAAGCTGTTCATCTATTTTTACATGAAAAGTTCTGGAAACCCAATGCTGAATATCTTCCGCAACGGAGGTGAACTGTCTTTTAAGATGGGGTATATCTTTACTGAAATCCGAAAGCTGTGATCCGAAAAAGTAAATTAATCCCGTTAAAATAAACAGCATTATTAATACTGAAGCAATGGTAGACATCGATCTTGTAAATCTTAATCTTTTCTCCAGAAAATTGGCAACCGGCAGAAACAGCATCGCCATTAAAAATGCCAGAAAAAACGGAGCTAAAATACTCTGTCCCAAAGCAAGAAGATATCCCAATCCAATGATGGAAATAATAACCAGCGTGAGTTTTACAAGAAAAGGGAGTCGAAGTAAATTCATGGTGTGAAAATCTGTTCTATAAAAATAATAAAAACCGTTCGAGTTAAGTGCTTTAACCTTTAAATCTTTTTCAACTCATTAGAAAAATGTGTGCCATTTAGTAAGGCTGTTTACCTTTAGTAAAAAAACAATAAAAAACACATCTCAAATCTGAGACGTGTTTTTTATTTAAATGATAAGTCTGAATTATTTTTCCAGTGCAATTTCGATTACCTCTTCCATTCTGCTAACGTAATGTACATTCAGATTTTTCAGGTAATCTTTTTTGATTTCTTCCACATCTTTTTTGTTGGCTTCACAAAGAATCACATCTTTAATTCCTGCTCTTGTTGCAGCAAGAAGTTTTTCTTTAATTCCACCCACCGGAAGAACTTTTCCTCTTAAAGTAATCTCTCCGGTCATGGCAAGATGAGGTTTTACCTTTTTATTTTTAAAAGAAGAAACCATTGAAGTCAGCATGGCAATTCCTGCTGAAGGTCCGTCTTTTGGTGTTGCACCTTCAGGAACGTGAACGTGGATGTTTTTCTTTTCAATATCATCCTGAGAAATTCCAAGTTCATCATGTTTCGCTTTAATATATTCCAGTGCAATGGTTGCAGATTCTTTCATAACAGTTCCTAAGTTTCCGGTCATGGATAATGAACCTTTTCCGTTGCTCAAAATACTTTCAATGAATAATATATCTCCGCCAACGCTCGTCCATGCAAGACCCGTCACAACGCCCGGAACTCCGGTAATTTCCGATAAGCTTTTCGGTCTCGGAACGCCTAAAATTTCATCTACTTTTTCAATGGAGATTTTAGGATCGTAATCTTTCACCAAAGCAGTCTGCAAAGCTACCCAGCGAGCAATTCCTGCAATTCTTTTTTCAAGAGATCTTACCCCGCTTTCCGAAGTATGTGCTTCAATAATATGTTTTAATTCAGCATTGCCAAGCTTGAACGATTTAGAATCCAAGCCGTTTTCTTCCTGCTGCTTTTTAATTAAATGTCTTTTTGCAATTTCAATCTTTTCCTCTAAAGTATAGCCTGCAATCTGAATGATTTCAGTTCTGTCTAACAATGGAGTCTGAATGGTTGATAATGAATTTGCCGTTGCAATAAACATCACTTTAGAC
This sequence comes from Chryseobacterium sp. MMO-72, assembly GCF_037146035.1. Classification (NCBI taxonomy): domain Bacteria; kingdom Pseudomonadati; phylum Bacteroidota; class Flavobacteriia; order Flavobacteriales; family Weeksellaceae; genus Chryseobacterium; species Chryseobacterium sp. MMO-72. The sequence goes on along the minus strand of NZ_JBBCWG010000009.1, from coordinate 27,633 downwards.
AAATCATAACCCATCTCTAAGAAATTATCATAGAATGAATTATTCTGTTCAGGATCAAGAACTTCTAAAAGTGCCGAACTTGGATCTCCATGCAGTCCCTGTCCGATTTTATCCATTTCATCCAGAACAATAACAGGATTGGAGGTTCCGGATTTTTTGATAGACTGAAGAATTCTTCCCGCCATCGCGCCAATATATGTTTTTCTGTGACCACGGATCTCACTTTCATCATGAAGCCCACCCAAAGAAAGTCTTACATATTTTCTTCCCAATGCATCCGCAATAGATTTTCCCAGTGAAGTTTTACCAACTCCCGGAGGTCCTACAAGCAAAAGGATAGGGGATTTCATGTTGTTTTTAAGCTTTAAAACCGCCATGTGTTCCAGAATTCTTTTCTTGATATCCTCTAAACCGAAATGGGCTTTATCTAAAATTTTCTCCGCTTTGGCAATATCAAAAACATCTTTGGTGTATGTTTCCCAAGGAAGGTCTGTAAAAAAATCCAGATAATTTCTCTGAACATTATAATCCGGTGAATTCGGGTTCTGACGCTGTAGCCTGTTGATTTCCTTTTGGAAATGTTCCTCTACTTCCTCGCTCCACTTTTTGGATTTTGCTTTGTTAATCAAATCTTCCACATCGCCTTCCGGTCCGCCTCCCAACTCTTCCTGAATCGTTCTGATCTGCTGGTTCAGGAAATATTCTCTCTGCTGTTTATCAAGATCCTTTGATGTTTTCTGATGAATCTGGTTTCGCAATTCAAGCTTTCTGAAATCTTCATGCATCATTTCGTAGCACTTATTGGCTCTTTCCATCAGATTCTTTTCTTCCAGAAGTTTCTGTTTGTCTGAAGACGGAAAGTTAGCGTTGGTGCAGATGAAATTTAGAAGATCATCATTGTTGTTGATGTTTTTTATGGCAAAATTCGCAGCATTCGGAATGTTGGGATCCAGCTCAATGATTTTCAGGGCAAGATCTTTTACGTTTTCCAGCAATGCTTCGTATTCTTCTTTGTTTTTAGGCTTAGAATCCTTTAATTTTGATATTTCTGCTTTAAAATAAGGCTGTTTTTCAACAACTTTCTTTATTTTAAAACGGTGAAAACCTTTGGTAATAGCCGTAATATTTCCTTCCGGAAGTTTAATGATTTTGATGATCTTTGCCAAAGTTCCGGTCTGGAATAAATCTTTTTCGGCAGGTTGTTCAAGATCTGAATTTTTCTGGCTTACGATTCCGATAAAATCGCCATTTTTCTGCGCTTCTTCCAATAACTGAATAGATGCTTTTCTTCCGGCAGTAATCGGGATTACAACATTCGGGAACATCACCATATTTCTTACAGGAAGGATCGGGAATATCTTTTGCTCAGAATTTTTTTCTGTTTCCGCAAGATCATCAATGTTGATTTCCTGAGCTACAATATCAAATCCGTCGCTTATCATTTCTTCTAAACTTATATCTTCAAATTCTGTCATAGTAAATCGAATGACAAATTGTCATTATCGTTTTAATTCGTTAACGTGAAATTTCATAATATGTTTTAAAAAGGCAACCCATATTATGTGTGCTTAAATTCCACAAGACTTATGCCATTTGTTTTTTGCTAAAAAATACGGTCAAAATTTCCTTTTTCATAAAAATTAAATTTTAAAAATTAAAATAAAGGTCTTGTATTTCCGTAATTTCTTAAAAATGTGTATTTTCGCAAACTGATAAAAAACTATAATTTATATAATGGCAATTTTAGGACAAATTAGGAGTAGACCTTGGCTTTTGATGGGAGTAATTGCACTGGCGCTTTTGGCGTTCCTTGTAAACCCCGACAGTATTGATAAGGTTTTTGGTAAAAATCCTGATGTTTTAGGAAAAGTGAATGGTGAGAAAATTACCCGTGAAGAGTTTAACGATCAACTTTTCGTGCTGCAACAACAGGCTGAACAGCAAGGTCAACCAAAAAATGGTCTTGAAGAGCAGGCATGGCAATTGCTTGTACAATCGAAGCTGATCAAACAGCAATTCGAGAAAATGGGCTTCGAAATGACGGATGATTATTTCTGGAATCAGATCCAGTACGATCAGATGTTTGCACAGCAGAAGCAGTTTTTTGATGAAAAAGGTAATTTTAAGACTCAGGAGCTTAAAAAACAAATCGAAGATATGAAGGCTGCTTCGCCGGAAAGTTACAACCAGTGGTTGAAAACCAGAAAATCAATCGAGTACAGATTGATGGCGAGACAGGTATTTGCAAATGTTTCTACCGGGATCACGACAGGGAAAAAAGAAGCGGAAGAGCTGATGAGAGAAAGAGATCAGTTAGCGGATATCGATTTCGTGAAAGTAGATTATGCAACGTATCTTCAAAAAAATAACATCAAAGTTACGACTGAAGATTTAGCTAATTATATTAAGCAGCATCCGGTAATGTTTAAGGCTGAAGAAAGCAGAAACATAGGAATTGTATATTTTCCTTCTAAGCCAAGCCCTGCAGATGATGCAGCAGCTCAGAAAGAAATAAATAAATTATTCTCTGTAGGAAGCGATGCGAGCGGAGGTTCTGAAAACTTCCAGAATACAAAGAATGACTCTATGTTCATTATGGCAAATTCTGATATGCCTTTCAATCCGCAATATCTTAAACCTAACCAATTGCCTCAGACTATTCAGGCTCAGCTTCCAACTGCAGCAATCGGTCAGACTTTTGGTCCTTACAAAGAGCAGAACTTTTATGTAGTTTCTAAACTTTTAGATAAAAAGACTTCAGATTCTACATTATCAAGACATATTCTAATTGCTTTCAAAGGAAGTCCTGCGGGAGAAGGCGTTACAAGATCTAAAGAACAGGCTAAAAAATTAGCAGATTCTATCGGAGCGATTGTAAAAGCTAATCCCGGGAAGTTCACAGAATTCCTTAAATTGTCAAACGATCCGAATTCTGCTGCTCAAGGCGGTAGTTTAGGATGGACAACTCCTGAAACGCCTTTCGTTCCTGAGTTCTTAAAATATCTGTCTGAAAATCCTAAAGGTGCGACAGGTGTTGTAGAAACGCAATTCGGTTATCACATCATCAATATTGAAGATAAAAAACCGGGAGCAATGGCTTACAAAGTAGCAAACCTTGTAAAAGCAATTAAACCTTCTGATGCTACGGAAGCAGAAGTAAATAAGAATGCGAGCAGATTTGTTCAGCAGGTTCAGGGAAAATCTTTCAACGATTTCGTGAATATTGCTAAAAAAGCAAACTATCAGTTCTCTAATCCTAAGCAGGCGAAGAGATTCGACGGTCAGCTTCAAGGATTGGGAACAGACAAAGATTCGGAAATTCTGGCATGGGCTTTCGACAAGAAAAGAGAAAAAGGAGATACTGAATTATTTACAGTAGACGGAACAGGAGATAAAATTGTAGTTTACTTAAACGGTAAGCAGGAAAAGGGAACTGCAGATCCGGAATCTGTAAGAGATCAGATTGAAGTTGTAGTTAAAAATAAACTGGCTGCGAAACAGATTTCAGAGAAAATCGGGAAAGCAGGAAATTTAGATCAGATCGCTAAACAATTCGGAACGACAAAACAGTCTGCACAGGTTAACCTGTTAAATCCTTCTGTAGCAGGTTCTATGGAGCCTAAAGTTGCAGGAGCAGCATTCGGAGTGAAGAAAGGGCAGCTTTCTAAGCCGGTTGAAGGAGGAACGGGGGTTTACGTTCTTATTAAAAAGAATGAGATCACAAACAAACAGCCCGGAGATCTTAAACAGTTTACAGAATCTGTTACCCAGAGAAATGGAGGAATGTTCGGACAGGCTTGGTTAAAGAGCTTACAGGACAATGCAGATATTGAAGACTACAGAATCGAGATCTGGAACAAGCTGGGTTCTCAGCAACAATAAAAATAATTTTTAAGATAGATAAAAAGCGGCAAAGTTTTTGCCGCTTTTTTTGTGTGTAACGCAGAGCAATAAAGAAAAACATTCAGTTAAATGTAGTATATTTGCTCATTAGAAAAAATTTAGCAAGTGAAGTTCAGTAAAGAATTAAAAGCTGGTGTGATCGCACTATTGGCCATTGTTGGTTTTGTGGTGCTTTTTCAGTTTATGAAGGGCAGAAGCCTTTTTACTACCGACAATATATTTTACGCAAGATATGATAACGTAGAAGGTCTGGCTCAGTCTTCGCCGGTTTCCATTAACGGGTTAAAGGTTGGTCAGGTAGATAAAATTATTCCTAATACATCCAAAGACGGTAAGATTGATTTTATTGTAAAAATTACAGTAGATAACAATTTTGAGTTTTCAAAAAATTCAACATTAGAGATTTTTGAACCGAGTTTAATGGGAGGAAAAGAGATGAGAATTAATCTCATGTATGGAGGACAGACGGCAAAAGACGGTGATACTTTAAGGGGTGCTTTTAAATTGGGAACTTTAGGAAGTCTGTCTTCTCAGGTAGGTCCTGTAAAAGATCAGTTACAGGTTGTATTGCACAGAGTAGATTCTTTGATGACCAACGCAAACCAGCTTGTTGATGCCCAAAACAGACAGGAGATTAAATTACTATTGGCGAATCTGAATAAAACGGTTGCCGCTTTACAGACTACTGCAGGAAGCGTAAATTCATTAGTAGGGCACAATGATCCTAAACTTCAGAAAGTATTGGATGATGCAAGTCTTACCATGCAGAGCGGAAAAGTAACTTTAGACAAATACGGGAATTTAGCAGAAAGTATTGATACTAAGAAACTAAATGCTACCATTGCTAATTTAGATGCAACAGTAGGGCAGTTAAATAATGTCGTTTCAGGAATCGACAGAGGTGAGGGAAGTTTAGGTAAAATTATGAAAGATGATCAGCTTTACAATAACCTGAATGCCGCTTCCAATAATCTGAATGCTTTAATTGAAGATCTGAAAGCACATCCCAAAAAATATGTTAACTTCTCCGTTTTCGGAAAAAATAATAAAGACTAATTTTTTTAAACCATGCATTATATCCCTAATATTATTTTTCTGATTTTATTAATTGCGGGTTTTGGACTTTTTGTAAAAAGTCTGCAAAAGATATATAGAAACATCAGATTAGGACGTGAGATCAATCGCAGCGACAGAAGAGGAGAGAGATGGGCAACGATGGCAAATGTTGCGATGGGTCAGAGTAAGATGACAAAACGTCCTGTAGCCGGAATTTTACACCTTTTTGTGTATGTAGGTTTCATCATCATCAATATCGAGCTTATCGAAATTGTCGTAGACGGAATCTTCGGAACGCACAGATTTTTATCAACCATTTTAGGAAGCACAGTTTATGGTTTCTTCACCGCCACTTTAGAGATACTGGCTCTTTTAGTGGTAATCGGGGTGGTACTCTTTTTTATCCGTAGAAATTTTTACGGGGTGAAAAGATTAACCATGAAAGAGCTTTTAGGATGGCCGAAAGAAGATGCAAACTGGATTCTGATTATCGAATTTGCTTTAATGATGGCTTTCTTTACGATGAATGCTTCAGATTTTATTCTGCAGTCGAATGGTTACGGTCATTTTGTGAAGGTTGGCTCTTTCCCGATCAGCGAGATGACGTTTGTTCCGTTTCTTGAGGTTTTCAGTTTCAGCGACGGATTTTTATTCGGAGTAGAACGTGCAGCGTGGTGGTTCCACTTTGTAGGGATTTTATTCTTTATGAACTACCTTTATTATTCAAAACATTTACACATCATCCTTGCTTTTCCGAGCACATGGTATGCAAACCTGAATGAAAAAGGAAAATTCAACAATCTTGAGTCTGTAACAAAAGAAATTAAACTGATGATGGATCCGAATGCAGATCCTTACGCAGCTCCGGCAGAAGGAGAAGCGGAAACTCCTGCGAAATTCGGAGCTGAGGATATTTTTGATCTTAATCAGGTGCAGCTTCTAAATGCCTATTCCTGCACGGAATGCGGTCGTTGTACTGCGGTTTGTCCGGCAAATATTACAGGCAAAAAATTGTCTCCGAGAGCTATCTTAATGAAGACAAGAGACCGTCTGGAAGAGGTAGGAAAGAATATCGATAAGAACGGAAAATTTGTAGACGACGGTAAAAAACTGTTGAACGATTACATCACCAAAGAAGAATTATGGGCTTGTACAACCTGTAACGCATGTACAGAAGCTTGTCCGGTTTTACTGGATCCGCTTTCCATTATCTTTGAAATGAGACGATTCCTTGTTATGGAGCAGTCTGCTGCACCGCAAGAACTGAATCTAATGATGACGAATGTAGAAAACAACGCTGCACCTTGGCAATACAATCAGGCAGACCGTCTGAACTGGGCAAAAGACTAATTAATGTAACAATCTAAAATGTAACGATGTAGCAATCATTTCATGAATAAACTGTTACAATGTTATTTTGGTAAACTGAATTAAAATGGATTTCAATATAAAAACAATGGCAGAATATGCTGCCGAAGGAAAATCGCCTGAAGTTTTATTTTGGGTAGGTTGTGCGGGAAGTTTCGACGACCGCGCTAAAAAAATTACGAAAGCATTTTGCAAAATTTTAAATAAAATAGGCGTGGAATTCGCTGTACTTGGGCAGGAAGAAAGCTGTACAGGAGATCCCGCAAAACGTGCAGGAAACGAATTTGTTTTCCAGATGATGGCTCTAACGAATATTGAAATTCTGAACGCTTATGAAGTAAAAAGAATTGTTACCGCTTGTCCGCACTGCTTCAATACGCTGAAAAATGAATATCCGAATTTAGGCGGAAATTATGAAGTGATGCATCACACTCAATTCCTTAAAAAATTAATGGAAGAAGGACGTCTGAAAATTGAAGGCGGCGCATTCAGCGGTAAAAAAATTACATTCCATGATCCTTGTTATCTGGGAAGAGCCAATGATGAATATGAAGCACCGAGACTTTTATTGGAAAAACTGGATGCCGAACTGGTGGAAATGAAGCGTTGTAAAACCAACGGGCTTTGTTGTGGAGCAGGAGGAGCACAGATGTTCAAAGAACCCGAAAAAGGGAAGAAAGACATTAATATCGAGAGAACCGAGGAAGCGTTGTCATTCGAACCGAAAGTAATAGCAACCGGATGTCCTTTCTGTAATACAATGATGACGGATGGTGTAAAACACTTCAATAAGAATGATGAAGTTGCCGTAAAAGATATTGTAGAACTTCTTGCTGAAGCAGAAGATTTATAAAAACTCAATAAAACATAAGCTCAGGATTTTCCTGAGTTTTTTGTTTGGTGATAATTCCCTCTATCCCGGATTACGGTATGAAGAAAAAATTGTAATTTTACCTTTTAAATTGATTAAAATGAAGATTGAAGAATCTAATATTGTAGAAGCAAACGACTACAGAGTAATAATATATCCTGCATCCAGACCTTTTGAAACAAAAGAAGCAAAGCAGATTACAGAGAAACTTTTTGATTTTCTGGCGACTTGGGCGGCTCACGGAAAACCGCTTTCTTCCTCTTTTAAAATTGAGAAAAATCAGTTTATTATCATCTGTGTAGATGAGGAAAAAGAAATGGCTTCAGGGTGCAGCATCGATGCATTGGGAAAGGTAATGAGAGAAATTGATGAAGAATATCAACTGGGATTATTCGACAGAATGAAAGCGAGCTTTATAGAAAACGGAGAAGTAAAAACTTTAAAACTGAACGATTTTAAATCAAAAATAAGAAACGGAGAAATCTCTAAAGATATTCAGGTTTTTGATTTTTCTAAAAATACCTATCTGGAATTTATAGGGAATTTTCTTTTGCCATTCGACAGAAGTTGGGCGGCGGGAGTTAAATAAAGCTCATAAGGCATTAATAAAATAGAAAGTGGAAGAGTTCCACTTTTTTTGCTTTGTGTATATTTGAAAACTTTTATAATCTGATCGAAGAGGATGCAGAAAATACTTTTTTTAACTACTGTTCACCGATATGACGATGACAGAATATTCCACCATCAGGCAAAAACGTTGCGGGATGCCGGAAATGTTGTTAAAATTTGCAGTCTTTCTTCAGAATTCAAGGGTAATGTCGATGGCGTTGAAATAGAGTCTTTTTCGATCTTGGGAAAAAGCAGAGAAGAAAAAATCAAAACTTTCGAAAGGATATGCAATTCTTTTCAGCCCGATTGTATTATTTGTTCTGAGCCGTTGGCGGTAATTGCTGCCGGAAAGGTTAAAAAACAGAAAAAAATCAGTATTGTATATGATATTACGGAATGGTACCCATCGATGAGAATGGTAGAAAATTTTTCCTTTCCTTTAAATATCGCCCATGCTTTTAAATTTTTTCTTTTTCAGCTATATGCTGGATTTGTGAGTACTCATTTTATTTTTGGTGAGAATACCAAAAAATTTCCGCTGGCTTATTTTTTTCCTTTTAAGAAGTCAATAACCCTGCCTTATTATCCTGATGACAGTTACATTCATCAGAATATTAAAAAACTTGAAGAAAATAAAATCTGCCTTTGTTATACAGGTCAGTTTTCAGAAGAAAAAGGGATCGGAAATTTTTTTGCCGCTGTGGATTGTTTAAGAAAGAGAAAGCCTGAGCTCAAGATCTCAATTCTTTTAATTGGCGCTTCAAGAAAAAAAAAAGATGAACAGTACTTTTCTGATCAGCTTAATAAATATCAGTTTAGTCATATTACAATTGAAAAGTCTGCCTCATTCAAAGCTTTTTCCAAAGCCTATTCTGAAGCCGATATTTGTTTTGATCTTAGGGCTATGAATTATGAAAATCATCATTGTCTGCCGATTAAAATATTTTATTACATGGCTTCCGGAAAGCCTGTGATTTATACAGATCTTAAAGCGATACGTCAACATCTTGATGTTTCGGAATTTGGTTTTCTGGTAAACCCCAAAGATTCTGAAGGTATTGCAAATAATATTCTTACCTATATTCAAAATCCTGAATTATATTCGCTTCATGCGAAAAATGCGAGATGGATTTATGAAAAAAAATACAACTGGGATATTATTAAAAATTCATTCTTAAACTTCATCAATAATCCAACGAAATAAGATGAAGCAAAATACTATTGTTAAGACCTTTCTTTCCCGATTTTTAATTCTGATATTAAATTTCGGACTTGTTATTTATTCTACAAATAAATGGGGAAGTGAAGGCAAAGGGATTATTTCACTGGTGATTGCGGATCTCACCCTGATCAGTTTTTTTGCTAATGTTTTTGTGGGAAGCAGCATGAGCTATTTTGCCAAAAGATATAGGACAGAAGCTATTTTACCGTTTGCTTACATTTGGGCTGTTTTAATGGGGATTTTAATACCGCTCATTTTTAGTTTTAATCATGCCTCAGAATATTTAATGTATCTTATCGGGCTTTCTGTCTCATCATCCTTGTTAGCGGCGAACGTCAATTTATTTGTTGGTCAGCAGAATATTAAAATGTTTAATTTATATACAGCTTTACAGCAAATTGTTCATATTATTTTTATTTTAATTATTGTTTATCTCGTTAAAGTAAATTCTGTAACGGTTTATTTTGTAGCACAAATAGCCAGTTTGGGAGTTCTGTTTATAGCGAGCGGCTTACAGATTTTTAAACATTGTAATATAAGACGAATTTCATTCTCTGGAAAAGTTGGCGGGAAATTATTGGATTATGGATGGAAGACTCAGCTGAGTGCTTTCTTACAGTTTTTAAATAACAGACTATCCTTTTATTTTCTTGAATATTTCAAAGGGATTGTAAGTGTGGGGATTTTTTCGGTAGGTATCGCTTTTTCAGAAGCAATTTGGACGGTTAGCCGAAGCCTTTCCGTTATACTTTATTCAGATGTCGTGAACAATAAAAACTCTAACGACGCTATCGAAAAGACAAAAGTTTCGTTAAGGATCAGTTTTTTAATTACATTGGTTTTTATAACCATAATGCTGCTCATTCCGGGGCAGATATATTCCATGATTTTCGGAAGAGATTTTAGTAAAACCAAAGAGATTATCCTTTTTCTTTCTCCCGGAATTCTGGCAATCGCGGTAAGTAATATTATTGGTTACTATTTTGCAGGGATTAACAAGTTAAGAATCTTAAATGTAAAATCTTTAATAGGACTTATTTTTACAATAATATCTTCATTTTACATCATTCCTAGATGGGGAATTCGCGGTGCATGTATTATTACCTCTATATCATACTGCATTTCTTCAGGCATTCTGTTTTGGAGATTTTATCAGATGACGGAATTTCGTTTTCAGGATTTCATTCTTTCTAAAGCAGAAATTAATTTACTTTTAAATAAAGTCCTAAAGAAAAATAGAACTCTCAAATAAAAATAAGTTTTATCTTTGTTGGAAATGAGGAATATTGTTTTTGGATTTCTGGTTATTTTTTGTGCCTTTCTGAGCTGCAGAACGGATGACGATGATTTGCAGAAAATCGATCAGATTTTGAATGTTTATATGAAAAACGGAGCGGGACGCGATCTTTTTCATGCTAAAAAAAACCAGACCTATTTTACCTATTCGTTAAATGATGTAAACGGAACAAAAGATGTTTCGCCTGTAAGCAGTACTCTGCGTGCTACTGCAGATTCCACTCTTTTTATTGAATATATTGCAGGAGCCAAAAGAGTTGGGCTGGATACGCTGGATCCGAACAACAAAACCTATCAGTCGGTAATTACGGTTTCACTGGTGAAGAGACTTAACAGCACAATTCTTGATACCATTAATGAAACCCTCAGAATTCAGTATCACATGACCCCTTCGGTTTTTGAGGTCTCGAAAGTTTATTATAACGATACTTTAAGGTTTACTAAAACACCGGGTTCCCCGAATGTTGTTACAATCGTAAAATAATAATTTATACATTTGCAAAACTGTTGACATTTAATGTTCAACATTCTAATAACTAACATCTAAATAAAATGTTACAAGTCAATTTTTTGCGCGACAATAAAGAGCGCGTTTTAGAAGGTCTTAAGAAAAGACAATTCAAGAATCTTGAGTTGGTAGACGAGGCTATTGCTACCGACGAAGAAAGAAAAAAAATTCAGTTTGAATTGGATTCCCAACTTTCCGAAATCAATAAAATATCCAAAGAAATCGGACTTTTAATGAAAGAAGGAAAAAAAGAAGAAGCAGAATCCGCAAAATCTAAAACAGCGCAATACAAAGAGTCGACGTCGGAATTGAAAGCTCAGTTAGATGTAAAAGAAAAAGCATTACAGGATATCTTATACCAATTACCTAACATTCCGAATGAAAAGGTGAAAAATGGTGCTTCTGCGGATGACAATGAAATCATTTATCAGTCTCACGATGTTGAAGGTCTTGGAGAAGGAGCAATTCCTCACTGGGAACTGGCAAAAAAATATAACCTTATTGATTTTGAATTGGGCGTAAAAATTGCTGGAGCAGGTTTTCCGGTATATTTAGGAAAAGGGGCAAGATTGCAGAGAGCTTTGGTTCAGTATTTTTTAGATAAAAATGTTGAGAAAGGATATATGGAAGTAAATCCTCCTCACGTTGTAAACGAAGCTTCAGGATACGGAACGGGACAATTGCCGGACAAAGAAGGGCAGATGTATTACATTCAGGCAGATGATTTATATCTGATTCCTACCGCAGAAGTTCCGGTAACGAATCTCTATCGCGATGTATTGTTTGAAGAAAAAGATCTTCCTGTTAAAAATACAGCCTTCTCACAATGCTACAGAAGAGAAGCAGGAAGTTACGGAGCGCATGTAAGAGGTTTGAACCGTCTTCACCAGTTTGAAAAAGTAGAGATCGTAAGAATTGAAAAACCGGAAAATTCTTATGCCGTATTGGAAGAAATGGTAGAACACATTAAAGAAATTTTAAGTGATCTTGAATTACCATATAGAGTTTTAAGACTTTGCGGAGGAGACACAGGTTTTGCTTCTGCCATGACCTATGATTTCGAAGTTTGGAGCGCAGCTCAGGAAAAATGGCTTGAGGTAAGTTCTGTTTCCAATTTTGAAACCTTTCAGGCAAACAGACTGAAATGCCGTTATAAAGCAGACGGAAAATCTCAGTTGGTTCACACCCTGAACGGTTCTGCAATGGCATTGCCAAGAATTATGGCTGCTTTACTGGAAAATAACCAGACCGCAGAAGGAATTAAACTTCCGAAGAAGATAGCAGAATATGCGAAATTTGATGTTATCTATTAATGATAGAAATGCCCTCTCACTCAGGGCTTTTTTTAATATTTTTTATAATAGATTGATGAAGAAAGTTTCTGAAGGTATTGTACTTTTCTGTCTTTTTTTATTTTCATTGGTAAAGAGTTCAGGATTTAAAGATCGTTTTACTGAATCAAAATTTATAGAAATAGCAGGTATTGTAATAGATTCTGAAAGCCTTAACCGGTTAGAAAATGCGAAGCTTTATGATGAAAAAGGAAAGCTTGTATCTACAACGGATAGTAGAGGTTACTTTAGCGGAAAAGTAAATTATTCTGAGAAAGGAGGAATACATTTTAAGATCAGAGTCGAACACAATGGCTATTTTTCCTTTACTCAGAAGGAAAATTGGGCAAATTTAGGAAATGTACGATGTATTTATTATTTCGGACTTGAGAAAGCATCCGGAAAATCAATGAAGAATTCTTTTTCTGAAATGAAATTGAACAAAGACCTTACATATGAATCTGTTTTAGCAGGATTCGAATCTGTTAAAAATAATCGTAGTTTTTATCATAAACTTGCATTGGCAGGAAGCAATAATGAGAATGTTTTTTTTACGATAGATCAGAAGTATTATATCATGAGCAGTACAGGATGGCTGCTTATTACTTCTCCAAACGATAAAGTCTCGGTCAATAAGAATAAAATAATTAAAGCTTCTGAATTGAATACATTAATTAAAAGAAAATATATTAAAAATATGAGTCCTTCGGAATCAAAGGATTACTCATACGAGCTGTTTACAAAATAATTTATCTACCATTTCAAAAAAATTAGCATATAGTTTAACAATTAACTTAAGCATAACCCAAATTAATGAAAAAAAATATCATTTTAATCTTTTTATTATTTACTTATTTTTTTAATTCACAAAGTATTTCCCTTGATACCACATTTGGAAATGGAGGTTATTCAACATATTATGCCTATAACGATGTATCAGATGTCGTTATGTTGTCTGACGGGCAATTTATAACTTGTACCTATGGAGATTATAATATCAATATTCGGAAAGTAAATCAGAATGGTGCTTTAGATAATGTATTTGGAACAAAAGTAATAAGCATGGGAGTTAATAAATCTTTACTTCCATATAAAATGCTATTACAAAATAATAAATTAATTATTGTAGGAAGAGTAAATGCTAATCCGACATATTCCAATATGGACGTTTTTATCACTCGACTTAATATTGATGGAACTTTAGACACTACTTTTGGAACAAACGGATTCAAAACATTTGATTTTGGCAATGAAGATTATGCTTTAGATTTAGACGTTGATAATTTAGGTAACAGCTATTTCTATGTTAAATCGTATAACAATAAAAACCTTCTAAAAATTAAATCTGATGGTTTATTGGATTCTAGTTTTGGAACTAATGGAATTTTACAAACTAATTCTTTAAGTACTGACCCCAATTTAAATAGAGTATATCTTCAAAATGATGGGAAATTTATATTGGCAGGTAGTAAAAGCAATTCTATTTCTAATTTAAATTCAACTTATTTAGAAAGAAGACTGTCAAATGGAACAATAGATTCTTCTTTTGGAAACAATGGCTCTATCAGTATAGTTGACAGTAATTTAAGTATAGGTTTTTCCAATTTAGAATTTGATTACATAAATAATTCTATACTAGTTTTAAATCAAAGTAATAGTAGCTTCTTTTTGTCAAAGATTTATTTAGACAGTGGGTCATATGTATCTAGTTTCGCAAATAATGGAAATACAGCCAAATATTCTTTTACAGATGCCCCAAATATAGAATTAAAACATATAAAAAAATTATCGAATTCAAAAATATTGATTGCAGGGAATGTTAGCAATTTTTTTGGACCACAATATAACAAAAAACTTTTTTTTGTAAAATTAGATTCTAATGGAAATTTGGACTATTCATCTAGTTCAGGATTTCAAGTATTTAATACTACTCCTCCTAATACATCGATAAGAGCTGATTATATTCCCAAATTGTTTATATTAGACTATAATTCATTTGTTTTGGCATATAGTGGGGACAGTGTTACATATGGGAAAAAATCATTTTTAACGAAGTTCAGTAATGAATTTCTTGGAGTGGAAAATATTGTACCTAATAATGATAATGCTTTTATTGCATATCCTAATCCTGCATCAGAATTTATCAAAGTAAGTAATCTAAAAAAATCGTTAAATTCTTTTGACTTTTTGATATATGATAACAGCGGAAAAATAATAAAGATGGGGCAATCAGAATTTGAAAAAAAAATAAATATTCAAAGTCTAACATCAGGAAGTTATTATATAGTTATTAAAATTAAAAATGAAGAGAAGTATCAAATGAAATTCATAAAAATTTAGTTGTAAGAAGGTATATAACATGCAGGGCGAGATGTGCAATTTAAGTAGCAGTAACCCAATCTAACAAAGACCGAACTTAGGTTAAATACTAAAAAAGGAAATCTCAATAGGTTTCCTTTTTTTATTTTCTACTAATGACAATTTACTTTACTATGATCATGCATACTGTGATCTCCCGGCAAATGACAGTCTCCCTGATTATCTTTTGAAATGGTCATCGCTTCTGCTCTTGGAGAAATGTAGGGAATTCCCAGTTCCATTCCCCGGACAATGAAAAGTCCGCCCAGAATAATCATCACGATCGGAATCACTTTTAAAACTTTCACCCTGAATGCCTGATTCATGAGATTTCCGACCAGAACTACCGCGAACATAAACGGAAGTGTTCCCAAACCAAATAAAGCCATATATAAAGCGCCCTGCCATATTCCTCCGCTTGCTAAACTTGCTGTTAAAGCCATATAAACCATTCCGCAGGGTAAAAAGCCATTCAGAAGACCTGTAGTGAATCTTGAACGGTAATCTGCTTTTTGAAGCAGTCTTCCCAAATTCGATTTTACTTTGAATAAAAATTTTGAAAAAAACGGAACTTTAGAAGCAAAATCTTTTCCTCCAAATGAAAAGAAAGCCATTATTATAAGCATAATTCCCACAGCAATCGTAAGATATCTCTGAAAACCCGCCATTTCAAAGCCTTCTCCGATAATTCCGAGGATTGCTCCCAAAAGAGAGTAAGTGAAAATCCTGCCGAACTGGTACGTAAGATTCTGAAGGTAGAAATTGGTAGCCTGTTTTTTTGTTAATCCCATCGACAATGCAATAGGTCCGCACATTCCGATACAGTGGAATCCTGAAGCAAAACCCAATCCGATTGCCGATATTATAAGTGCTATTTCCATATCACATCATAATCCATTCTATAGTCTGTCTTATCTTTTGTCCAACTCAAACGAAGGGTATAGTTCCCTAGTTTCAGAACCTGTGCAGGAATTAAAAAAGACTGATTGGCATCCAACTGCACCGTTTTATGAACGTCCAGATTCTGATCATCGGTTCTGTTCAGTACAAATTTCACTTTGGTATTAGAGTTATTGTAGTCTTTCGGAAAAGTAATCTTAATTCCTGAAGTATTTTGGCTGTAAACAGGTTTTTCCTTCAGTTCGTCTGCTCTTTTCTTGGCATCAATTACATCCTGATATTTCAGTTCTTCTTCATAGTAATTATCGGTTACCATTTCAGAGTTCTTCTGTCCGTTTGGAAAAAGGAACATCATGGATAATATAAAGATCATAAAAGATGCTAAAGCGATAATTACACCGTGTCCCCAATTAAAGTTTTTCATTTCTAAAAATTAAAATTGTAATTTAAATGGTCCTTCAAAATATGTTTTGTATGAATCTACCAGTTTCCCCTTCATATCATAAACCCCGATCGTGATGTTCTGCTTGGAAAGCGTCATTTCATTTTCCGGGAAACTGATGTTGATGGTTCCTTTAGTAATTTTATCTCTGTCTACCGGAATCTTGCTTGATGCACTGTAGATCACCTCTCCATGTTTCGGCTCAATTACTTTAATGGTTACAACTTTTTTCTCGTTGGTTTTATTTAAAAATGTATAATTGTAAGTATTGGTAATTTTTCCGTCTCTAACGAAGAACGTACTTCCTGCCGGTTTAATGAATTTAGCTTCCATTTCGGCTCTGCTGGTAAGAAGATATCCTAAAAACCCTGTAAGCAGTAAAAGAACGACTGCAAAACCTTTCATTCTTCCCGTGAATTTAAACTCGGTCTGCTTTTCGATTTCGTTCTCGGTGGCATATCTTATCAGTCCTTTCGGAAGACCTACTTTTTCCATAACTTCATCGCAGGCATCTATACAGGCCGTACAGTTTACACACTCCAGCTGTTGTCCGTCTCTGATGTCAATTCCGGTAGGACAAACCACCACACATTGATGACAGTCTATACAATCACCTTTTCCAGCTGCTTTTCTATCTTCTCCTTTTCTCCATTTCGCTCTGTTTTCACCTCTTTTAAAATCGTAGAAAACATTAACGGTATCTTTATCAATCAAAACGCCCTGTAACCTTCCGTAAGGGCAAACCAATGTACAGACCTGTTCTCTGAACCATGCAAACACAAAATAAAATGCTGCGGTTAAAAGGATCATAACGATAAAGTTGGTAGGATTGGCAAAAGGTCCTTCAGAAACAATTCTGAATACTTCTTCATACCCAACAATATACATGAACATGAAATGTGTAATGATTAAGGAAATAACAAGAAAAATCGTCCATTTAAGGCTTCTTTTCCAGATCTTTTCGGTGTTCCATTCCTGTCTGTCCAGCTTCATCTGCTTGTTCCTGTCTCCTTCGATAAGATAATCTATTTTACGGAAAATAAATTCTAAAAAAATTGTCTGAGGACAGATCCATCCGCAGAAAATTCTTCCGAAAGCCATCGTAAAAATAATGATGAATATTAACGAAGTAATTGCTCCAAGCGTAAGGATGAAAAAATCCTGAGGATAAAAGGGCTGTCCGAAAATAAAGAACTCCCTGTCAATTACATTGAATAAAATAAGAGGATTACCATTAATTTTAATAAATGGCACTGCAAAATAAATGAGCAGTAAAACATAACTTACAATGTTTCGGTAGTTGGTATATTTTCCTTTTGGTTTTCTGGGAAATACCCACTTCCTCTTACCGGATTGTTCCATTGTCCCGATAGAATCTCTGTAAGTTTCAGGGTCCAGAACTTGTCCCTGTCCGCCGCGTACTTCTGTTTCTTCTATATCTGACATGTATGATAGTTTTTAAAAAAAGAAAAACATAATTCGTTACTATTTTTATTTAATAACAAACTATGTTTTTCATATGTTTTAATTTATTTAAGTTAAATTATTCTTTTTCCCAATGTGCTTCTGTTCCCTGAGGAGCTGCACCACCCTGAGCCTGTGTTACCGGAGGTAATTCCTGGTTGATGTGATATACATACGCTGCAATCTTTTCAATTTCAGCACCCGAAACCTCTCCGTTTTTACCAAATGCTCTCATCGCAGGATTGTTAGGAGAACCATTCCAGTCCATGTGGAAAACATTTTTGAATAACGTTTTCTCTGGCTGATTGATCCAGTAGTTATCAGTAAGGTTTGGACCAATACCTCCGCCACCGTCTTCCTTATGACAAGATGCACAGTTTGTTTTAAACAATTCTTTTCCTTCTGCAATATTATCAGCCGAATATTTAGCTGTTTCTATTGTTACAGGAGGCTGCTCACTGTTGTACTTCTCAATTGCTGCCAATTGTTCTTTGTATTCTTTTTCATATTCGCTTAATGGATGTGCGAAATCTGTGAAAGAGAATGCTGCTACATATACAATACAAAAAGCAGTCCCAAAATAGAATAAACCTACCCACCATTTTGGCAATTGGTTATCCAACTCCATGATTCCGTCGAAACCGTGGTCGATAAGGATATCCTTTTCTTCTGCTGCAGATTGCTTTTTGAATGCTGCATTATATAATCTTGTAAAGTAAGGTACTTTCTTTTCAGCCAAATAAGCTGCCTGTTCTTCTGGAGATAGTTTTTTGAATTTATTATTCTCAATTAAATCTCCGATTGCACTGTGGATATATGCTAAAATTCCTCCGATAATTACGGTTCCCCAGAAATAAGGAGAGGTAAGGAAATCGTAGCTTTGTACAAAAAGATAATAAAAAACTATTAAAAGTCCAATTATTATTACAATGTTTATAACAACCGGTGTTCTTTGTTTCATAATAAGTAGTTTAATTTTTTAAATTAAAATCGTCATCATTGTTATCCTGCAGAGGTGCTTCCTCTTCTTCCTTGTAGTATTTTTTAGGCTTGCTAAAAACATAAATTACAAGAGCGATGAAGAACAGCATAAAGAAAATCAGAGCCAAAGTCTGGTAAAAACCAGCATTTTCTGTATTGGATAAGATGTCTTTAAAATTCTGAGGTATCATGATGTGAACCTTTTAATATATTAGTTATTACTTGCTGTTTTGATTTCAGTCGTCTTAATGTCCGTTCCTAATCTTTGAAGATAGGAGATTAGTGCTACCACTTCTTTTTTCTCCAGTTCTCCTTTAGGTTTTTGTGCATATGCCTTTTTCAAATCTGGTGCTTCAGACATGATGTCTCTTACGATTTTTGAAGCCTGGTTGTTTGCCCAAGAGTTTGCAGAATCTATTTCAGCTTTTGTATAAGGTACTTCGAAAGCACTCTTCATCAGCTTCATTTTGTCAACCATTTTAGATCTGTCTAAATCTGTTGCAATCAGCCAAGGGTAACGAGGCATGATAGAACCTGCAGAAGTTGATCTCGGGTTATACATATGTTTGTAATGCCAAGAACTTGGGTTTTTACCCCCTTCTCTGTGCAAATCCGGTCCTGTTCTCTTAGATCCCCAAAGGAAAGGTCTGTCGTATACGAATTCACCTGCCTTAGAGTACTGCCCGTTTTTACCGTTAAATCTTACGATCTCATCTCTGAATGGTCTTACCATCTGAGAGTGACAGGCGTTACATCCTTCTCTGATATAAATATCTCTACCTTCTAATTCCAGTGGAGAATATGGCTTTACAGCTGAAATAGTAGGTACACTTTTCTTAAGAGACAGGGTAGGGATAATTTCCACCATACTACCGATTGAAATCGTTAATAAAGATAAAATACCTAATAATACAGGAGTTCTCTCTAACCAAAGGTGAGTTCCTTCTCCTTCTTTACGTTTTCCGCTGATGTTTGCCAATGCAGGTGCTTCAGCAGGTACATCTTTCTGGAATGATCCTTTTCTTACAGTAGCCACTAAGTTTACCACCATTAAGATTGCTCCCGAAAGATAAAATAATCCTCCTACGAATCTCATTTTGAAGTAAGGAATAATAGCTGTTACAGTATCCAGCCAGTTTTTCCACACTAGAGTTCCGTCTGGATTGAACTGCTTCCACATTAACCCTTGTGTGAAACCTGAAATATACATTGGCACCGCATAGAAAATGATACCTAATGTTCCTAACCAGAAATGCCAGTTAGCTAATCTTGTAGAATATAATTTCGTTCTCCATAAGATAGGGATCAGGTAATAGATAACACCGAATGCCATGAAACCATTCCATCCTAATGCACCTAAGTGTACGTGACCAATAACCCAGTCTGTAAAGTGACCGATTTTGTTAATGTTTTTTGTTGCTAAAAGTGGTCCTTCAAAAGTTGCCATACCATAGCACGTTACTGCTACAACAAAGAACTTAAGAATAGGATTTTCTCTTACTTTATCCCAAGCTCCTCTCAGTGTAAGAAGACCGTTAAGCATACCTCCCCAAGACGGAGCAATAAGCATAATAGAGAAACCTGTACCTACTGCCTGTGCCCAAGCCGGTAAAGCGGTATACTGAAGGTGGTGAGGACCAGCCCAGATATAAACGAAAATTAATGACCAGAAGTGAATGATAGACAGTTTATACGAGAAAACCGGTCTGTCTGCCGCTTTTGGTAAGAAATAATACATTAAACCAAGAACCGGAGTCGTCAATACGAATGCAACCGCATTGTGACCATACCACCATTGTACGATGGCATCTTTTACCCCTGCATAAGCTGAATAAGATTTCCATCCTGTGAAAGACAAAGGTACTTCAAGGTTATTGAAGATGTGCAGCATTGCTACTGCGATCCATGTACCGATGTAGAACCAGATTGCTACATAAAGGTGTCTTACTCTTCTTTTAGCAATCGTTAAGAACATATTGGCTCCGAAAATCACCCAAGAGAATGTAATCAGAATATCAATCGGCCATTCGTGTTCCGCATATTCCTTAGAAGTGTTGATTCCCATAAAGAACGTAACGTAGGTTACAAGAATCATAATCTGCCATGTCCAGAAATGGATCCAGGACAATGTATCACTGTACATCCTTGTTTTCAGTAATCGCTGTAAAGAGTAGTAAACTCCCACATAAACGATATTCATTACGAATGCAAAGATTACAGTGGTTGTGTGCAACATTCTGATTCTTCCGAATCCGAACGCTCCATGAGTATTAATCAATCCCTCAATACTTCCACCTAAACTCTTAATGGTTGTATCGTCTGTTCCAAAAAAGAATTCCGGAAGCTCAGGATAGAAAAGCATTAATGCCGCCGTAAGTCCGAACAGAAATCCTATGATCCCGAAACCAACGGTCGCATAGAGGAATGCCCGAACAATACTGTTGTCATAACTAAACTTTTGTGTTTCCATATCAACTATTCACTTTTTTCTTCAATTTTTCTTTTCTCCTTTTTCATCATCGCCTTCTTTGTTGCCAGATTCTTCTTTTTCCTTTATCTCATCGGAGTCGAAGAGTATTCGTACAGCCGGAGACTCATCATCTTCAAACTGTCCTTTTCTGGCATACACTATAAACACGACCAGGAAAACTGCAGCCAAAGAAACGCTGCACAGGATCATTAAATATAGAATATCCATTAGACAACAAAATTAACGTATTTTCGGGTTTCAAATTTAGTGAAAAATAATGACTTTCATCACGAAATACGGCTTTTGGCTAATTTAAAACGAATCTAAATAAGTTGTTTTAAGCCCCTTTTTTGAAGTATTTTCTTCCCAAAATCCAGGTCGAAAGTGTAGTGAATGAAACCACCGTAATTGAACTTGCAGGCATAATTAAAGCAGCAAAAAGCGGATGCATATGTCCTGTAACTGCGTAACTTAACCCAACAATATTATAAAGAAAACTGATTATAAATGTGATTTTCACAATCGTGATAGATCCTTTACAGACATTCAGGTATTTATCAAGGCTTACCACTTTTTCACCGTTCATAATAACATCGGAAGAAGGAGTAAAACTGTTGGAATCATCTGCAATCGCAATTCCGACATTGCTTTGTTTTAAAGCTCCTGCATCGTTCAGCCCGTCTCCAAGCATGGCAACTTTCATGTTCTGATTCTGAAGGTTTTGGATATAATTCAGCTTGTCTTCAGGGTTTTGATTGAAAGCCATTCCTTTGTAATTAGGAATTAATTCCTTTAATTGATTTTCCTCTGAAGAATTGTCGCCACTCAGAATAAAAACTTTGTAATGGGTAAGTTTTTTAAACAAATCCTTTAAATTCTCGCGGTATTCATTTTTAAAGATAAATTTCCCTAAAAATTCATTGTTTTTATTGATATAAACGGCAGTTTCAAGGTTTTTTGATTCCTGATTATTGTACCTCGCAGAACCGATTTTGTAAACACTTCCCCTTACACTTGCTTCATAACCCTTTCCTGAAATTTCCTGAAAATTTTCAACCGGGAAATATTCATCTTTTACCTCAATGAATTCGTACAGCGATTTTGAAAGCGGATGATTGGAGTTTTTTAGTAACGTTTTGATATTCAGTAAATCAAACTCTTTTATCTCAATGCCTTCAAATTTAATGTTTGATTTTTTTCTGTGCGTAATGGTTCCGGTTTTATCAAAAACAATCGTGTCTAATTTGGCAATTTTCTCAATTGTTAAAGTGTCTTTTACGTAAAATTTATTTCTGCCCAGAATCCTCATAATGTGCCCGAATGTAAACGGAGCTGATAACGCAAGTGCACAAGGACACGCGATGATAAGAATTGCAGAAATTACCTGAAACATTTTCTCCAGATCTACGGTATACCAATAGATTGCTGAAAGTAATGCGATTCCTAAAATGATAAATGTGAAATATTTACTGATGTTATTTGTTAACGTATCAAGTCCGGTTTCATGTTTTTTGAAGGCTTCCTTATTCCAAAGCTGCGTAAGATAACTTTGATCCACATTCTTAATCACTTCAAGTTCCAATGATGATCCGATCTGTTTTCCTCCGGCGAAAATTTTATCTCCCGGTTGTTTGCTTATACTTTCGCTTTCTCCGGTAATGAAACTGTTGTCAATATTACCTTCACCGTTAATTAAAATTGCATCCACAGGAATAATCTCCTGATTTCTTACCAGAATTCGGTCGCCCACTTTAACTTCAGAAAGCAGTATGTTTTCCTGTTTACCTTCGAAATCAACTTTTGTAACCGCAATAGGATAGAAAGATTTGTAATCTCTGTCATACGAAAGCGCATTGTACGTTCTTTTCTGAAAGATTTTACCCAAAAGCATGAAGAACAGAAGTCCGCATAAAGTGTCAAAATATCCGGGACCGTAATTCGTGGCAACTTCATATAAACTTCGCCCGAAAAGGACAATAATTCCCAAAACAATCGGAACGTCAATATTCACAATTTTATTTTTCAGACCGTACCAGGCAGATTTGTAATAATCTGAAGCAGAATATACCACGACAGGAATTGCCAAAAGACACATCAAAGCCCTGAAAAGCCCTTTGTAATGCTCCATCCAATAGTCTTCTCCGCCAACATATTCCGGAAAAGCAAGGAACATCCCGTTTCCGAAGGCAAAAGCCGCAATAGCAAATTTTACCAGTAAGGATTTATCTAAATTTTCAACGTTTTTATCGGCGGTTTCCAGACTGATAACCGGTTTGTAGCCTAAATTCGTTAAAAAATTAGCTAATTCGCTTAATTTTAAATCGTTATGATTAAAAGAAATCTGTAAGGTTTTTCTGGTGAAGTTAACCTGAGAATATTTGATGTTTTTATTTAATGTATGAAGACTTTCCAAAAGCCATATGCATGAAGAACAATGGATTACAGGAATTTTAAAAGTGACTAAACTTGTGCTTCCTTCAGAAAAATCCGTTACCTTTTCAAAGATTTCAGGAGTGTCGAGATATTCAAACTGTGAAGAACTTTCGTCCGGACGGATTCCTGCACGTTTATTTAATTCATAAAAATTACTTAAGTTGTTCGTATTCAGAATTTCATAAACAGATTTGCAACCGTTGCAGCAGAAAGTTTTTTCATCAAACAAAATTCTTTCTTTTTCGATCCCTTGACCACAATGAAAACAGTTCTCGCTCACCTTCATAAATTATTGAACTACAAAATTATAACAATTTTTTTTGTTTATCGAGTTAAAAAGTTCTATTTTTGTGATAAATGTCATATAAAATGTCGCAGGAACAACAAATTGCAATCGAGGAGAGGTTCGCAAGAGTTTTTAATGATAAATCATTCAAGGAAAGGCTTTCCAGTGCTGATTTTGAAAAATATATTAACGCTAAAAAGAAACTGAGTTTTCAGAAACACGAAACTATTTTCGAAGACGGGGAAACACCAAAAGGCGTGTTCGTTCTGGAAAAAGGAGCTGCGAAATTATCAAAATCGGGAGCTTTCGGGAAAGATCAGATCCTGAGATTCATTAAAGAAGGCGACATCATCGGTTACCGTTCTTTGCTTTGCGGTGAAAATTTTCAGGCGAAAGCGGAAGCCATGACGGATATTGAAGCTACTTTTTTACCGGCGGATATTTTTATGTATCTGTTGGAGGTAGATTCCCAGCTTTCCTTTGTGATGCTTCAGAAAATCGCTTACGAATTGGGAGAATCTTCCAATACCATTACTTTCCTTGCTCAGAAAACCGTAAGAGAAAGACTCGCGGAAATACTACTCTTATTAGAACAGAAATTAGGAGTTGATCCAGAAGGATTTATTAAAATTTCTTTAACAAGAGAAGAAATCGCCAATATCATCGGAACCGCAACCGAAAGTGCAATTCGTCTGATCTCCGAATTCAAAGGAGACCATCTCATCGAAGTAGACGGAAGAAACATCAAAATTCTCAACCACGACAAATTAATGAAACTAGGTCACGTAGTTTTATAAATCATACAAAATTGAAGTCGGCTAAATGCCGACTTTTAACTTTTAAAAAATAGATACATTATGTCTGTTCATTCTGAAATTAAAAAAGTTACAACTGAAACCTTGCGTAAAATGAAATTCGACAAGGAAAAAATAACGATGCTTACGGCATACGATTATACCACTGCGAAAATGGTGGATGCGGGAGGAATTGATGCGGTTTTGATCGGAGATTCTGCGGCAAACGTAATGGCGGGTTTTGAAACCACATTGCCAATTACTTTGGATCAGATGATTTACCATTCTCAAAGTGTAGTCAGAGGAACCGACAGAGCTTTGGTGGTTGCCGATTTACCTTTTGGAACGTATCAGAGTAATCCCGAAAAAGCTTTGGAATCTGCTGTAAGAATGATGAAAGAAGGCGGAGCTCATGCAGTGAAAATTGAAGGCGGGAAAGAAATTTCAAAATCAATTAAAAAAATTATCAATGCAGGAATTCCTGTAATGGGACATTTGGGCTTAACACCACAATCGATCTACAAATTCGGAACATATAAAGTAAGAGCCAAAGAAGAAGCAGAAGCAGAAAAATTAATTGCAGATGCACAGCTTTTAGAAGAATTAGGATGTTTTGCAGTAGTTTTAGAAAAAATACCGGCAGATTTAGCTAAAAAAGTAACGGAATCTATTTCTATTCCAACCATCGGAATCGGAGCCGGTGCGCATTGCGACGGACAGGTTTTGGTGTATCATGATATGGTGGGAATGAACAAAGGATTCAGTCCGAAATTTTTAAGAAGATATCTGGATTTGTATACAGAAATCACCGGAGCCGTTGCGCAATACGTGAAAGATGTGAAAACTCAGGAATTTCCTAATCAAAACGAAAGTTATTAATGGATCATCAGAAACTTCAGACCATTCAGGGTGTTATTTCTATTCTTGCTGTAGTTTGCCTTGCGGTGGGATGGTTTAAGCTATTTTCTCCGGATATTAATGAACTTCTTTCTAAAAGGATTTTCTATATCATCGTAGGAGTGAGCTTCATTTTACAGGCTTCTTTACTGCTGAACAGAAAATTTGTTTATCCGATGTATGCCGCTGCAGCACTTTGCATTATCGGTGCATTTTTACCTTATGAATCGAATCTTACAGGAATGAAAACCATCGGCCTTTTGGTAGGGGTAATTATTTCTTTTGCCAACAGATCCAATTACCGTCAGTAGAACATGGAGGAACAGATTGTTTATGAAGACAACCATCTTCTCGTAATCAATAAAAAAGTCGGGCAGCTTGTACAGGGAGACAAAACCGGCGATGATTCTTTATTGGAATTAATCAAAGATTTTATAAAAAAAAGAGATAACAAACCTGGAAATGTGTTTCTCGGTTTGGTACATCGTATAGACAGACCGACTTCAGGCCTTGTGATTTATGCTAAAACTTCCAAAGCACTGTCCCGTCTCACGCAGATGGTGAAAAACCGTGAAGTAAAAAAAACATATTGGGCAGTTGTCGCAAAAGAGATGATTCCCAAAACCCAAAGACTGGTTCATTATTTAAAGAAAAACGAAAAAAATAACAAAGCCATTGTTTTTCCAAAAGCAACCGAAGGCGCAAAAGAAGCCATTCTTACGTACAATGTCATCAAAACTTTGGATAATTATCTTTTATTAGAAATTGATCTTGAAACCGGAAGACATCATCAGATCAGAGCACAGTTGTCAAAAACAGGAGTTCCCATTAAAGGCGATCTGAAATACGGTTCGCCGCGTTCCAATCCCGATGGCGGAATTAATCTTCACGCCAGAAAACTCGAGTTCATCCATCCTGTTACAAAGAAAAAAATTGAAATTACGGCTCCTGTTCCGCAAAATGATGCCGTTTGGAGAGCCTGCGAAGAATAATTTCCGTAAAAACACTTACCCAAAAACAGGGATTTTACTGTAATGATTATTGTTTTTTAGAAATAGTTTTACACTATCAATCTAAAGAACAATAATCATGCTTACATTGGGACAACTTAAAGAAGCTACCTGCTCAAAAACGGCATATGCTTCGCAATTCTTACCGTACGTTATAGCAACATGTGATAAATTTTCCATTAACACGCCTTCACGAATACTTAATTTTCTTGCACAGGTCGGTCACGAAAGCGGCGGATTGTTTTACACCGAAGAACTCGCGAGCGGAAGCGCTTATGAAGGGAGAGCAGATTTAGGAAATACACAGAAAGGAGATGGTGTAAAATTTAAAGGAAGGGGGCTTATTCAGATTACAGGAAGAGCAAATTATAAAGCCCTTTCACTGGCTTTAGGAACTGATTTTGTGACAAATCCTACGCTCTTGGGAGGTAAAAATGTTACGAAATGCAATGCTGCTCAGCTCAAAAACGCAGCAGAAAGCGCGGGCTGGTTCTGGAACACCCGAAATCTGAATGCTTTGGCAGATCAGATTGATATTACCAAAAGTATTGATACCGGAAATAATCTTGTTGCTTTTAAAAAGATCACAAAAGCCATTAACGGAGGATACAATGGCTTGCCCGACAGACTGAACCGTTATAAAGCAGGATTAAGCTATTTTCTTTAATTAAAACAATTGCCATGAAAAATCTATTATTCTTAGTCATTTTTCTTTTAATCAATAACTTCTCTGCCCAAAAACCTGTTCTTCATGATCTGAAAGATCCTAAAATGCATGCAGGCTGTTATATTGATGGGAAGAATAATCCGGTTGCCAATTTATCCGAAGACGAAGGCGCTTTATTCAATTTTAACGGAAAAGATGAAATTTTTCCTTCCATCAAAGGAACAAAAGAATATCCTGAAGCGTTCGGAAACAAAACATATAAAATTTACATCCGCGAAACGAAATCTGTAAAAGACGGAGAATCCTGCATTGAAAATAAAGTCTATTCAATAAAAATTATTTACAAGAAAAAAGCCTATCTCTATTCCAGAAAAGGAATGTGTGGCTGTTAATTCTCTAAATGCGATCACTTAAAGGCTATCCTCATCATATGAGATAGTCTTTTTTTTATTTTTGGAAGTTGTTTCCCACTTTCGCTACTCGCTTTTTCGTTTTTTTCGGCGCGGCAGCGAAGCTGCCGCGCCGAAATTCTAAAAGAGCTCAGATATGCCGCTCAATCGCGACTAGATTGCCGTACCTGTTTTCAGCATTTGAATTAAATCAAAAAACATCTGCACAATCCGCAAAATCCGCGAGACATAAAAGAAAATCTTCACGCTTCGCGCCGCAAATTTATTTGCCTCTGCTTACTAAACTAAGAAGTTTTAATAAGAACTCTTTGCGTTAAAATCAAAACCTCTGCACTATCCACAAAATCAGTCAGCTAA